>NZ_LEKG01000146.1:0-20447 GCF_001029515.1 Micromonospora sp. RV43
ACCGGCGGCGGGTGAGGGCGGCGAGGAGCAGCGCGGCTAGGAGCAGCGCCGTGAGGACGGCGGGGCCTAGCGTGTCGACTGTGCTCACCACTGACTGCTGGATGCGGGCGGCGGTGCGGATGACCGGGTCGGTGAAGGCGTCGTAGCGGCCCTGGGCGAGGCGTACCTCGTACCAGCCGTACCAGGCGACGTAGCCGCCCGCTACCAGCAGCACCAGGCCGCTCAGCCGCGGCACCCACGCGCCCGCGCCGCGCAGCCGCGCCACGACCCGGCCGCGCAGCAGCGCCACGGCGAGCGCGGCCACGCCGACCACGAGCGCCATCCCCAGCGCGTACGCGCCGAACAGCGCCAGGCCGCGCAGCGGCGACCCGGCCCGCAGGCTGGTCACCACGATCGCCAGGAACGGCGCAATCGCGCAGGTCAGCGACGTGAGCGCGTACGCCGCGCCGAACAGCGCCATGGACGGCCAGGTGCGGGTGAGCCGGGGCGCGACACGCAGCGGGCGCGGCGTGGGCAGCTTCCGGCCGGCGAGCAGCCAGCATCCGGCCAGCGCCAGCAGCACGCCGAGCGTCAACGTCAGCCACGGCAGCCGGGGCCGCAGCCAGTCCGCCGCCGGTGCCAGGGCGAGCCCGAACGCGCCGAACACCAGCACGTACCCGAGGGTGAGACCGGCCGTCGCGGTGAGCGCGCGTCCGACCGCGCCGCGCCCGCCGTCGGGGCCGGCGACGAGCAGCGAGAGGTACGCGGGCAGCATCGCGAAGCCGCACGGGTTGACCGCGCCGAGCATGCCCGCGGTGAGCGCGAGCAGCAGCGCGCCGGTCATCCCCGGGCCAGCGTCTCGACCTGCCGGGTCAGTGCCTCGCCGTCCAGGAATCCCTGGTGGACGACCCGGCCGGTGCGGTCCAGGACGACGAACGTGCTCTGCTCGGCCACCTTGAACCGGCGCCACAGCGCGCCCGCCCGGTCGTCGATCTGTGTCGTGCCGCCCAGGTCGAACTCGGTGACGAACGACTTCATCGCCTTCTGCTCGCCGAGTCCGGCGACGCCGACGATGGGGACCGTGTCGCGGTAGGTGGGCGCGATCTCGGCCACCGTCCACGCCTGGCTGGCGCAGGTGGCGCACCAGGGCGCCCAGAACCAGAGCACGACCGGCCGCCCGGCCAGGGCGGCGGCGTCGAACGCCGTACCGTCGAGGGTCTTGCCGGTGAACGACAGCGCGGCCGGCACCGTGGCCGGTGACGCGGACGCCGGCGCGGATGCCGGCCCGGACGGGGACGCGGCGGCCGGGGGTGCCGGTGCGACCGCTCCGGCCCGGTCCCCGGGCTCGGGCCCGGCGGCGCAGGCGGTCGCGGCGGCGAGCGTGGCGGCCAGTACGGCGGCGGCTGTCACACGAGCGGCGGTACGCATCGGCGGCTCCTGGTTCTACTCGGCCCGGACCAGGCGGAGCGCGAGTTCGGGACAGACCTTGACCGCCTTGAGCGCGCCCTCGCGCAGCCACGTCGGCACCGGGGTGGGCGGGAACGCCGGGTAGCCGTTGCCGTCGAGCCGGATGAAGTCGGGTACGACGTGCGCGCACAGCCCGTGGCCGTCGCAGCGCGACCAGTCCAGGGTGAGCTTCTGCGGGTTGGCGTCCGGCGCGCCGGGCAGGCCCATCATGCCCTTGACGCGTTTGCCGCAGCCCTCGCCGGTGGCGTGCAGCCGCAGGTCGTCGGCGAACACCTCCATGGCGGACAGCGCGAACCGGGCGGTGCCGTCCGGGTGGCTGCACGCGCCGCGTCCCTTGACGTCGCCGGCGGCGGCCCGGACCAGCTCGACGGGTGCGCTGCCGGAGACCGCGAGGTCGACCGAGCGGGCCAGGTCGGGCAGGCCCATCTTGCACGGGCCGCACTGCCCGGCGGACTCGCCCGCCAGGTAGCGCACCACCTGCGCGGCCTCGCCGAGCGGGCAGGTGTCGGCGCCGAGCGGCACGATGATGCCGGCGCCGAGCGTGCCGCCCACGGCGGTGAGCCCCTTGCGGGACACCTCGGCCCGCTCGGCGGCCGCCGCGGTGATCCACTTGCCGTGGTAGCCGCCCATCAGGATGCCCGGGCCGGGCGGCACCTCGCACAGGTCGAGGATCTCCCGCAGCGGTGTGCCGGCCGCGCACTCCACAACGGCGGGGCGCTTCGCCGACCCGGTGACTGTGAGCAGCACGGTGCCCGGCTCGTCGTCGGTGCCGAGCGCGGCGTACTCGTACGGGCCGATCCGGGCGGCGACGGCGAGCTGGGAGTACGTCTCGGCGTTCGACAGCAGCGTGGGCAGACCGCCGACGCCGGAGTCGCTGGAGCGCTTCTTCGTGCCGGGCGGGATGTGCGGCAGGCCGTTGATGCCGTTGACCAGCGCGCCGCCCTCACCGGAGATGAACCGGTGCGGCACCGTGACGATGGTGGTCGGCACCGGCATCCGCCGTTCCTGCAACGCCTCGGTCAGCGAGGGCCGGCCCACGTCGTCGTCTGCCACCCCGATCACGATCTCCTCGGCGTCGAGCGCGAACGCGGCGAGCGCGGCGCCGTCCAGGATGAGGTGCGGGGCGCGGGTGAGCAGCACCTTGTCCTTCCAGCTCGCCGGCTCCCCCTCGGTGGCGTTGACCACCACCACGGCGCCGAGGTCCTGCCGTTCGCAGGACTCCAGCACGGCGCGCAGCTTGCGGGCGAACGGGAAGCCCGCGCCGCCCTTGCCCTTGAGGTCGATCGCCTCGGCGAGTCGCAGCAGTGCCGCCGGTTCCATCGGGCCGATCGGGCCGTGCACCTCCTCGTGGGCCAGCAGGTCGAGCCGGCCGAACTCGGCGAACCCGGCGGTCAGGCGGGGCTCGCCGACACAGGCGACCGGCGGGACCGTCGTGCGCGTCACCGGGCCTCACCTCGCAGCCCGGCCCAGTACGCGCCGTCGACCGCGTCCGCGTCGGCCCGCTTGCGACGGCCGGACCGGCTCTCCTTGCCCGCGCGCATCGCCCGGCGGGAGGCGAGGTCGACGAGCGTCGGGGTGTCGTCCACGAACGCCTCGTCGGCGGCGTAGCGGGCCGGCGGGCGCCAGTAGTCCGGCTCCTCCGGCACGTCCTCCTCGTCGCGGTAGCGGCGGCCGGACCCGCTGAGCGGTTCGGCCGAGAGCGGGGTGCCGGAGATCGGGCCGGCCGAGATCGGCTCACCGGAGATCGGGCGGCTCTCCCAGCGGCGCGGGCTGTCCCACGGCTCCTCCGGCTCGTCGGTGGCGCGCGGCGGCGCGGAGTAGCGGGCCACCTCGGCCGCGGTGGCGTACCGGCTGCTGTCCGGGGGTGCGGAGTGGCGGCCGCCGGTGTCCGGCGGCGCCGAGTGCCGGCCGCCGCTCTCCGGCGGAGCCGAGTACCTGGCGACCAGATCCTCGTCGTCGCGGGACCGGCGGCTCACCCGCTCCTCGTTCCGGGACCGGCGGGTCACGCGCTCCTCGTCGTCGCGCCGACGGCGGCGGGACCGCTCGCCGTCGGTCCGGCGGGCCGGCGCCGCCTCCTCGTCCCGGCCGCGGACGACGGGCTCGCGCTCCTCGTCGCGGCGGCGGGCGGGCGCCGCGCGGACCGGCTCGCGCAGCGACCCGGGTTCCGGCACCACGGGTACGGCGAACCGCTCCGGGTCGCGCCGCCGGGCGGTGCCCGCCGGTGCGGTCCAGGTGGCTGTCGCCTCGGCCCAGCGTCCCCGGCCGGCGCCGCTGTCCTCCTTGTCCGCGGCCTTCTTCCGGGTGAGCGCGGCGAACACGCCGGTACGCTCCTCGCCCTTGCCGGCCATCGCCTTGTTGAGCGCGACGGCCTGGTGCTGCTCGCGGCTGCGCTTGCCGAGGTGGACCGAGACGCGGACCAGCAGCGCCATCACCACCAGCACCACGCAGGCGAGGTAGCTCAGCACCACCCAGCCGGCGGCGGGCCGGCCGGCGTTGAGGCCGTGCACGAGCGCGAACGGCCAGGACACGTACGCCATCGAGTGCAGTCCGCGCCAGAACCACTTCGGGCCGACGCCGGCGAACCGGACCCGGATCAGGCCGGTCCAGAGCACGCCCACCATCAGCAGCGCGGCGACGGTGCCGAGCCCGATGTAGAGGCCGCTGCCGCTGATGAACGGCACCACCGCGTCGGTCGGCCCGGCCCGGCCGATCGCGACCTTGGTGATGACGTGGAAGACCAGCCCGGCCACGCCGAGCACGCCGGTGGCGCGGTGCGCCGACTGGAGCAGCACGCGGTGCCGGATGAGCAGCACCAGGCGGTCGGTGGCGAGCAGGCCCAGCATCACGGTGATGCTGAGCGAGACCAGGGCGACCACCCCGGCGAAGAACTCGGTGAAGAAGAATCCGTACGAGTACATGACGCCGCCGGCGCCGGCCAGCTCCACCCCGGCCCACGCGAGGCCGAGCGCGGAGGCGGTCAGCGCCACCATCGCGGACTTCGACATCGTCCGGGCACCACGACTGGTGGTGGTGGTCCGGACGGTCGTCGCCTTCTCGTTCTGCTGTGCCCGGGCCATCTGCTCCTCGATCGTCTCGCGGCGGCGCCCCCACCGGCCGACCCTGCTCCCACCTCAGGTACGGAGGGACGGCGCGGACGGATCACCTCCGGTGGCGAATTTCTCGGCCGGATTCTCGAACCGTCCGGACCGGACGCGCGTGTAGCGCCTGACGCAACGACGGATGCCCATGCGTTGACAGACTTTGCAACAAGCTCGTAACCTTGCCGCAAAATTTCAGGCTGGTTGCAAGAAGCCGGCACTGATACAGGCTCCACTCCCCCGCATCCCCGTACCCCGCAGGAGTCCTGATGCATCGACGCCGATGCCGCGCCGCCGCGCTCGCCCTGGGTCTGGCCGCGAGTCTGCTCGTCCCCCTCACGGCGGCGGCACCCCCGGCCGCCGCCGCCACCCCCGGCGCCAAGAAGGTCATCGTCCAGCTCTTCGAGTGGAACTGGACCTCGGTGGCCGCCGAGTGCACCAGCACGCTGGGCCCGAAGGGCTACGGCTACGTGCAGGTGTCCCCGCCCCAGGAGCACGTCAACAGCAGCCCGTGGTGGGTGTCGTACCAGCCGGTCAGCTACCGGATCGAGTCCCGCAAGGGCACCCGCGCGCAGTTCCAGTCCATGGTGAACACGTGCCACGCCGCGGGCGTCAAGGTGATCGTCGACGCCGTGGTCAACCACATGTCCGGCCAGGAGAACGGCGGCACCGGCTGGGCCGGCTCGTCGTACGGCCACTACAACTACCCGGGCGTCTACTCGGCGCAGGACTTCCACTACTGCGGCCGCAACGGCAACAACGACATCGCCAACTACAACGACCGGTACGAGGTGCAGAACTGCGAGCTGGTCAACCTGGCCGACCTCAAGACCGAGTCGGAGTACGTGCGCGGCCGGCTGGCCGCGTACCTCAACGACCTGCTCTCGCTCGGCGTCGACGGTTTCCGCCTGGACGGCAGCAAGCACATGCCGGCCGCCGACATCGCGGCGATCAAGGCCAAGCTGAACCGCAGCGCGTACCTGGTGCAGGAGGTCATCTACGGCGCCGGTGAGCCGATCCAGCCGACCGAGTACACCGGCAACGGCGACGTGCACGAGTTCCGGTACGGCAAGGACCTGGCCCGGATGTTCAACAACGAGCGCCTCGCGTATCTGCGGAACTTCGGCGAGTCCTGGGGCTACCTGTCGAGCGCGAAGGCGGTGGTCTTCACCGACAACCACGACACCCAGCGCGAGGGCGGCGTGCTCACCTACCGCAACCGCGGCACGTACGCGCTCGCCAACGCGTTCATGCTGGCGTGGCCGTACGGCACCCCGGCGGTGATGTCGAGCTTCACCTACAGCGGCCGGGACCAGGGCCCGCCCGCCGACGGCAGCAACCGGATCACCAACGTCACCTGCTACTCGGGCTGGGAGTGCGAGCACCGCTGGCCGGTCATCGCCAACATGGTCGGCTTCCGCAACGCCACCGAGGGCGCCGGGGTCTCCAACTGGTACGACAACGGCTACCAGCACATCGCGTTCAGCCGTACCGGCAAGGGCTACCTGACGATCAACGACGAGGACAGCGCGGTGAACGGCCGGTCGTACTACACCGGGCTGCCGGCGGGCCGCTACTGCGACGTCATCCACGGCACGTTCAGCAACGGCTCGTGCAGCGGCCCGGTGATCACCGTGGACTCGTCCGGCTGGTTCGCCGCGAACATCGCCGCGCACGACGGAATCGCCATCCACATCGGCGCGAAGCTCAGCTGAGCCACCCGGGCCGCGAAGCCCCCGTACCCGCAGTACCGGGTACGGGGGCTTCCGGTCGGTTACAGTCGGTTTCGTGCTTTTCGACCGGTTCGCCACGCGCCGGCCTCCCGGCTGGCTGATCGCCGCGCTCGCCGTACCGCTGCTGCTCGTCACCGCGCTGCTGGTCGGCCGCGCGCTCACCGCCGCGCCCGCGCGCCAGGCGGCGCCACCCGCCGCCGCGCCACCGGCCACGACCGCCGCGCCGAGCCCGTCGCCGGTGGAGTCGGTGCCGCCCGCCGCGCCGGCACCGGACGACCTGCCGGTGGTCACCTACGACCCGGCGCCGCGCGGCTTCCCGCCCGACCCGGACCCGGCCGACACCCGCCCGCTGAGCGAAGGGCTGCGCCCGAACCGGAACGTGGCCGCCTACGACGCACCGGGCGGCCGTCCGCTGGCGTTCCTCGCGCCGACCATCAGCGGCGTACGGCTCACCGTGCCGATCGTCGACCGCCGCTCCGGCTGGACGGCGGTGCTGCTGCCGTCGGCGAACCGCACCATCGCCTGGCTGCCGTCCGGCGGCTGGACCACCGTGGTGCTGCGCGACCAGATCGTGGTGGAGCGGCGCACCCACCGCCTCACCTGGAGCCGGGACGGGCGCGCGATGCGCACCTGGCCGGTCAGCCTCGGCATGTCCGGGCAGCTCACCCCGTTGGGCCGCACGTTCGTGCTGGGCCGCACCCCGCCCCCGGAGGCCGTCTACGGCGGCGTCGACATCTTCGCCCTCGGCGCGATCCCCGACGACCCGGGCGCGGTGCCGACCGGGCTGCGCGGGGCCCACATCGGCCTGCACAGCTGGTACAACGACGACACGCTCGGCAAGAACGTCACGAACGGCTGCATCCGGCTGACCCGCAGCGCCCAGCGCCTGCTGCTGACCGAGGTCGAGCCGGGCACCGCCTTCGTGGTGGTCGACCGCCTGCCCTGACCGGGCTTGACCTTGTCACTGTGACAAGGTCTTGACTGGTTGGCGGAGGTGGTTCCCATCGACTCGGCAGGCAGGAACCCACAAGACGGGCGGCTGGTCGCCGCGCTGGCCGCGGCAACTTCGTCGACGCGGCTGCACGCGGCTCTGGCCATCGGTACGCACCCGGATCCCGGTCTCGTCGACGTGCTCGTGGCACGGTGCGCGGTCGAGCCGGACTTCTTCGTGCGCGACATGCTCACCTGGGCGCTGACCCGGCTGCCGCCGGAGATCACGGTGCCGAAGCTGCGCGCGGAACTTGGTTCCGCGCGCGCCCAGGCCCGTAGCCAGGCGCTGCACACGCTGTCCAAGATCGGGGACAAGAGCGTATGGCCCGCGATCACGCGAGCGCTGCTGCGCGATGCCGACGACGAGGTCGCCCGGGCCGCCTGGCGCACGGCCGCCGTGCTCGTACCCGATGGGGAGCGGGAGGCGCTGGCCGCGGAGCTCGCCGGGCAGCTCGGTCGCGGGGACCGGGAGGTACGGCTGAGTCTGAGCCGGGCGCTCGTCGCGCTCGGCAACGTGGTCGAGCCGGTCCTGCGGACCGCGATGACACATCACGACCCGGCGGTACGAGCGCATGCGGGCGCCACGGAGCGGATCCTGCACGACCCGGATGCCGGGTTCGACCTCGCCATGGACGAGGCGAAACGGGTCGTCGCGCTCGGGCCGGACCGGAGGGGGGACACCGATGCTGATCGGTGAGGTGGCACGGCGCTCGGGCGTCAGCGCCCGGATGCTCCGGCACTACGACACCCTCGGGCTGGTGCGGCCCACCGGCCGCACCGTCGGTGGCTACCGGGAGTACACCCCGGAGGACATCCGACGGATCTTCCACGTGGAAGGGCTGCGCTCGCTGGGGCTGTCGCTGCGCCAGATCGCCCGTACCCTCGACGATCCCGGCTTCACCCCGGCCGCGCTGGTCGGCGACCTCATCCGGAAGGCCGAGGAACGGCTGCGCCGGGAGCGCGAGTTGCTCGACCGGCTCCGCAAGGTCGACGCGGCCGGTCCCGCCGGCTGGCGGGACGTCGCGCGCATCGTCGAGCTGCTGCACGGACTTGGCTCGCGCGATGCCGCGCGGCGGCAGCAGGCCGTCCTGGCTCCGGCCGAGCACGATTCGGTACCCGCCGAGCTGCTGGCCGAGGCGGTCCTCACCGAATCCGATCCGAACGTCGCCGGGGCGCTTCGGTGGGCCCTCGCGCGGGCCGGCGGTGACGGGGTGGCGAGTCTGTCGTCCGGCCTGGCCTCCGGCGACGTCGAGGTCCGGCGGCGCGCGGTCCGGGCGCTCGCCGAGCTGCCCGGCGACGAGGCGACCGTGATGCTCACCGACGCTCTCGGGAACCCGGACCCGGCGATCCGCAGGCATGCCGCTCTCGCCCTGGGTGCACGGGGCGAGAGCCGAGCCGTGCCGGCACTGGTCGGCATCGTGGTCGAGGGCCCGAACGACGTCGAGGCGGCCGAACTCCTGGGCACGCTGGCCCGGGGGGATGCGGCGTTGGCAGACCGGATCATGGGTGCGCTGGTCGACGAACTCGCCGCCCCCACCGCGGACTCGGCGACGCGGATACGACTGACTCAGGCACTCGCCGACATGCCGGGGACCATCGCGCTGCACACGCTGCGCCAACTGGCCCAGGACGACGACCGGATGGTGGCCCTCGTCGCGTCGGCCCTGGTGAACGTACTCGACTAATGCGAATGCGGCGCGGCCGCCCGGCGCGACGCCGATCAGGCTGTCGCGCCGCCGTCGACCGCGATCGACGCGCCGGTGATGTGCCGTCCGCCGGCGCCCACCAGGTGACTGACAGTCGCCGCCACGTCGTCCGGATCCGCGTACCGGCCGAGGGCGATGTGCGACCGCTGCCCGTCCGCGCCCGCGCTGTCCGCCGGGTTCATGTCGGTGTCGGTCGAGCCGGGCAGGATCAGGTTGACGGTGATCCCACGCGGACCGAGCTCGCGGGCGAGCGCCCGGGTCAGCCCGTTCACGGCGCTCTTGGTCATCGCGTACGCGCTCACCCCGGGTGCCGGGACACGGCTGGCGAAGCTGCTGCCGATGTTGACGATCCGCCCGCCCGCGCCCATGTGGCGTACCGCCGCCTGGGTGACGAGGTAGACCCCGCGCACGTTCACCGCGATCGCCCGGTTCAGGGCCTCGAGGCTGACCGACTCGATCGGCCCACCCGCGAACACCCCGGCGTTGTTGACCAGGATGTCCAACCGCCCCAACTCGGCGACGGTCCGCTCCACGGCGCCGACCACGGCCGTCGCGTCGGTACTGTCCGCATTGATCGCCAGCCCGGTCCGGCCGTACGCCTCGATCTGGCTCACCACGGACTTCGCGCTGTCCTCCGCGGTGCGGTAGGTGAACGCGACGTGGATGCCGTCCTCGGCCAGCCGGCGCGCGACGGCAGCGCCGATACCCCGGCTCCCGCCCGTCACCAGGGCAACCCTGTCGGCAAGTCTGACCGTCATGCCGTCATCCTGACAGTCGACTCAGGACGCTGATCATCCGGGCCACCTGTCCGTGCCCTGTCCGTTCGATCAGACAGGATTGCCGGCACCCAGTCCGGGTACGCGCGGGCCGTCCAGCGGCGAAACGGGGAGACTAGACATGAGCGCACCGACGGGACGGGTCGACACGATCGTGCTCATCCACGGGCTCTGGATGACCTCGCGGAGCTGGGAGCACTGGGCGCAGCGGTACGCCGCGCGCGGCTTCCAGGTGCTCACGCCCGCCTGGCCCGGCATGGACCGCGAGGTGGAGGAGCTGCGGGCCGACCCGGCGCCGATCGCCGCGCAGCGGATCGCCGACATCGCCGACCACTACGAGGCGATCATCAGGGACCTGCCGCGCCCGCCGATCATCATGGGCCACTCGTTCGGCGGCCTGATCGCCCAGTTACTGGCGGACCGCCGCCTCGGCGCCGCGGTGGTCGCCGTGCACCCCGCGCCGGTACGGGGCGTGCTCAAGCTGCCGCCCAGCACGCTGCGCTCCGGGTACTCCATCCTGCACAACCCGGCGAACCGGCACCGCGCCGTGCCGTTCACCCCGGAGGACTTCCGGTACGCCTTCGGCAACACCATCAGCCAGGAGCAGTCCGACGCGGCCTGGGAGCGGTACGCCGTACCGGGCGCCGGGCACGTGCTGTTCGAGGCGGCGTTCGCCAACCTGGACCCGAACTCGGCCACCGAGATCGACAAGAAGCGCAGCGACCGCGCCCCGCTGCTCATCACCGCGGGCGGCGAGGACCACGTGGTGCCCGCATCGCTGGCCACCAGCATCTCCAACCTCTACCGGAGTTCGACGGCGCTCACCGGCTACCGGGAGTTCCCCGGCCGGTCGCACTTCGTCGGCGGCGAACCGGGCTGGGAGGAGGAGGCGGACTTCGCGCTGGAGTGGGCGGTGGAGGCGGCGAACGAGTTCTCCCCGACGGTGGTCGCCGAGGCCCCTCGACGACGCTGACCACGCCCGACACCGCCGCAGACGTATATCAAGAAGCCGAGAAATTGATATCATCGCCTCGTTCGCCTGCTGGACGAGGAGGCACGTCATGTCCCGCACCATTCTCGATGTCGACGACGACCTCCTGGCCGAGGCCGCCGAGATCCTCGGCACGGGCACCAAGAAGGCCACTGTCAACGCCGCGCTGCAGGAAGTGGTCAACCGGGAGAAGCGCCGGGAGTTCGCCGACTGGCTCAAGAGCGGCGGCCTGCCGGACCTCACCGACCCGGGGCAGGCGTCGAAGCCCGAAGCGGCATGACGCGGGAGCGCTACCTCCTCGACAAGTCGGCGCTGGCCCGGTGGCCGAAGCCCGCCGTGGCGCCGGTCCTGGACGAGTTGTCCGATCGCGGTCTGCTGGCGGTCTGCGGCGCCATCGAGATCGAGGTCGTACACAGCGCCCGCTCGGCCAAGGACGCGAAGCGCGCCCGATGGCTGCTCCGCGGTTTCGACTGGCTCGCCATGCCCGACGACATCTGGGATCGTGCGATCGACATCCAGGTGCAGGCGCTGCACAAGGGCAACCACCGCGCGCTCTCGATGGCCGATCTGCTGATCGCCGCGACGGCCGAACGGCATGGCGTGACCGTTCTGCACTACGACGGTGACTTCGACCTGATCACCGCGATCACCGGCCAGCCGACGACGTGGGTCGTCCCGGCCGGGAAGGCCGACTGACCGACTCCGGCCCTCGATGCCGGGTGGGCCGCCGGGAGCAGCGCCGAGGTGTCCAGGACGAGCCCGTTCACGCGCCGGCCGCCCCGTCGCCCCCGAACTGGCGCAGCCACTCACGTTCTCGACCACGGCTCGTGCATATTCCGCTTCCGGTTGCGGGCGTCCGACGCTGCTCCGGCGCATGCTCATCGCGGCCGGAACCGCCGAGAGCACTCACCGTCGTGTCCGGGCCGGAGCAGACACCGCTGCCCGCCGGGCAGCAACCGGTCGCAGAACACCCAGTGGCGGACGCTCTGGTCGTCCTCGGCCGAGACAGTGGTGCCGCCGGGCTCGGTCTGCGGCAGAACGTGGGTCCAGTGCGCCACCACCCGCGCCAGCCGCTGAGCGGAGAGCAGGTCGTTGACGACGACCGGCAGGTGGATCACCCATCGCTCGGTCACCTGTCGTATCCCCGTTCGTTGCGCGCCCGGGCCTGCTCCGACTGCCAGCGGCGCAGCGCGTTCTTGATCCGGTCCGTCTCCCGGCGGCTCTGCGCCAGCGCGTCGTAGACGGCGGCCAGGTCACCGACGACGCGGTCGAGGAACTCCCGGACCTCCTGCGGGTCGAGCCCGCGCCGTCCCAGCGGGGTCGGCCGGAAGCTCCGCTCACGCACCTGCCAGGGACGCAGCGGGTGGTACGCCGACGAGCGGTAGCAGGTCGATCCGAGGACCGACCGCCGGCGACGCCGGACACGCCGGAGGAAGACGCGCATGACAGGACCTGCCTCTCACCATCGAGATCGAACCGTGGAAGGGGTGGGCCCGCCGGCCCGCCCCGCACCGGCGGACCCACCCCGGCACCTGCCACCGCAGCCTTCGACCAGCAGTACGTCAGCAGGGCACAGCGCGTGACCCAGATCGACAGCGCGGTAACCCAGCCGATCTGGCCACTCACTCATCGTGCAGTGAACTGCACCCTTTACGCAACTCCCGATTCGGGAGTGTGTCATTGCGAAGCTCGTCCGGTTCCGCCACACTGACCGGCATGACTGGAAGCCCGACCGTCCGACGTCGACGCCTGGCCGCTGCCCTCCGTCGCCTCCGCGAGCAGACCGGCATGACCGCCGACCAGGCCGCTAAAGAGGTGGGGATCTCGAAGTCGGCGATCAGCCGCATCGAGAACGCCCAGGTGTCCGTCATGCCGCCGGTCGCCCGTGGACTTCTTGAGCTGTACGGGGTGGAGGGCGACGAAGTGGACGCACTCGTCCAGGTCGCACGCGATGCGCGCAAGCGCGGCTGGTGGCAGGCGTACGACGACGTGCTACCTGACTGGTTCGAGGTCTACGTCGGGCTGGAGGCCGAGGCGTCCGAGATCCGCGCGTTCCAACCGCAACTGGTCCCGGGTCTGCTCCAGACCGCCGACTACGCCCGCGCGGTCATCCGCGTCGAGCACCCGGACGCCCCGAACGACGAGGTGGACCGGCGGGTGGAGTTGCGCATGCGCCGACAGGACACCGAGACTCCGCCGAAGCTCTGGGTGGTACTGGACGAAGCCGCACTACGGCGGCCGGTCGGCGGCGCGAAGCTGTTCGCGGCGCAGTTGCGGCGACTGGCCGAGGAGGCCGACCGGCCCGGCCGCACCATTCAGATCCTGACCTTCGGCGCGGGCGAGTACGGGTCGATGGGCAGCGCCTTCAGCGTGCTGACCTTCCCCGAGCCGGCCGATCCGGGGGTCGTCTACGTCGAGACCCGCGCGGGTAGCCTCTATCTCGAAGGCCAACAGGTCAGGGAGTACAGCCGCGTCTTCGAGCACCTGGTCGCCACGGCGGCCGGCGCCCGGGAGTCGCACGACCTGATCCTGGGGGCGATCGACGAGCTTTGAGAGGACGGCGCGGGTGGAAGAGGCCAACCAGGCGACGATGACCTGGCGGAAGAGCACCCGTAGCAACGGCTCCGGCGATTGTGTCGAGGTCGCCGACGGCCTGCCCGGCGTGGTCGGACTCCGCGACAGCAAGGACCCCACCGGGCCGGCCCTCGCTTTCCCGCCGAGCAGTTGGATGGCTTTCATCCGGGCCGTCAAGAACGAGACCCTGAGCCGCTGATCGGCTGTCTCGCCGCACAGGAGCGGCATTGTCGGCGTACTGACACTGCGTGCGGCTTCCGGTCAACAACCCGGTTACCGTCCCCTCCATGAGCCACTCGCACGAATTCAGCGTCGACGATGTCGACGTGGCGATCGACTTCGTGATCAGGAACGGCGCGGAGGACCGGGGGCAGACCCTCGTACTCTCGGGTGTTCAATGCCGCGGGCCTTCCCGCGCCGCAGGAACTCCACATGGGCGGCGACCCTCAGCGGGTCACGGAGTTCATGGAGGCGTTTCACAAGCGCTGCGAGGCACGGCAACTACCTCCCTTGGACGCGCTCGTCGTGCACGTCGCCGCCCGCCGAGCGGGATTCCCCGGAGCGGGCTATTTCCGTATCAACGGTCTTGCCGACCCGCTCGCGGACCGCGCCAAACCGGAAGCCGTGACGGCGAGCGTCCGATTCTGGGAGGAGCAGCGAGAGACCTGCAAGCGGTGGGGGGTCAAGAGCCGACGCGGCCATGTGTGAAGCCGTGCAGGCGGCCCCGGTACTCAGACGATGGCCATCGCCACCCGACACGGCATCGACCATGATGGACGACAGGTGCGACGATGCGACGATGATTCGGCTGATCGCAGACGACACCTGGGACGGCCTCGACAGCTATCTGCGCCAGGCCACCCGGAAACGGGCTGCCATCGCCTACATCGGATCGACCGCCGTTCAACTACTCGATCTCGTCGACGGCGACCTGATCATCATGGACGGATCCGACGCGGCGCTCGGCGCGGGCCTCGTCGATCCGGACGTCATCGACGCCTGGCTCGCCGAGGGTGTCGAGGTGCGCTCACTCTGGGGCCTGCATGCCAAGGTGATGCTTCTGGAGGGCAGGCGGACCCGGGCGGTGGTCGGCTCGGCCAATGCCTCGGCCCGCTCCCGCGATCAGCTACGGGAGGCCGCCGTCGTCACCGACGACGAGGGCCTGTGCGCCCAGGTATCCGAACAGTTGGACGTATGGCAGGCCGAAAGCGAGGAGATCGACGCGGAATGGCTCGTGCGCGCCCGAGCTGTTTACCGCCCGCCGGTTGTCGCTTCGCAGCCCCGCTCCCACCGACGCCTGTCCCGACTCTGGGTCGGCAAGGCGGTCAACGAAACGACAGCCCTCCCCGGTAAGGCGGCAGTGGTCGCGGAAAGGCTGGAACAGCGGCACGGACGTGGAACTGTCTTCCCTTGGCGGATGCATCGGGGCGACGAGCTGACCGTTCGCCAGGGAGACGAGGTCGTCATTGTCGACGTCGGCCCGATCGAACAGAAGGCCCGCCGGAATTCCCGGGCGTGGGCACCGGCCAGGGTGGCGCGGGTGGTGACCGAACCTCGACGTCGCCCGGTGGCCCTTCTGGTCTGGTCGCACAGCCAGCCCGAGCCACGCACCTTCGCGCAGGTGGAAGAGGCGGTCCAGGCAGCCGGCGGCAGAATCGATTGGAATAGGCCGTTCGATGCCCATTCCTCCGCAGCAAAGGCTCTCCGCGATCTCTGGCCGATCTCGAATGAACGGCAGTAGTCCCAAGGACACGGCTTCAGGGAGGACCCGGTGCCCACCCATCAGCAGACACACCAAGCCGGCCGCCATCTTGCCGTCGGTCACGCACTTCTACGTGGCTATCGAGCCGAACTCGTCGGCGCGCAGACGTTCATCACCGTGAACGGTCGTCGCGCCGCGGTGATGGTCGCGGGAAAGGGCGCTTGGATGATCGCGGACGTCGGCAAGTTCACCAGCAGCACCATCGGAACGTATGTGCTGGTGGACGTCTCCGGGATTCATCCTCGATTCTTCATCGCGCCCGGCGACGACCTCCGCCGTGATGTGCGGCTACGACACCAGCAGTTCATGGACCGGGTAGGCGTCAGGCCGCGCAACAGCGAGAGCCAGCACACCAAGATCGAGCCGCAGGACGTCGCCCGATGGGAGGACGACTGGGCGGCCTTCGAGCGTGCAGACGGCACGTAGACCCTGGCTGCGACACAGCCCGGTGACGATCCGCTGAATGTCCCTGGTCGGTAACTCGACCCGACGCACTCGACAGGTTGTGCACTGCGCATTCAGCTCAGTCACCGATGGCTTCCAGGCCCGGCCCGCTCGTCCGCCTCGGATGGCGAGACCTGGCGCGGCAATGGCCGGTCCGGTCCCGCCAGCTTCCGCCACAGGAACTCCAGCGTGAGCGTCCAGACGAAGGCGCGCTGCTCGTTGTTCGCCGCCGCGCCGTGCCCGCCCTCGACGCTCTCGTGGTAGGCCACGTCGTGGCCGTGCTCCCGCAGCCGGGCCGCCATCTTGCGGGCGTGCGCGGGATGCACACGGTCGTCTCGGGTCGAGGTCACGAACAGGATCGGCGGGTACGCCTCACCGGTCCGGACGTTGTGGTACGGCGAGTACTCACGCAGGTAGGCCCAGTCCTCCTCACGGTCCGGGTCGCCGTACTCCGCCATCCATGAAGCGCCGGCCAGTAGCCGGTGGTAGCGCCGCATGTCCAGCACGGGCACATGCGCGACGACCGCGCCGAACAGCGCGGGGTAGCGGGTGAGCATCACTCCCATCAGCAGCCCGCCGTTGCTGCCGCCCTCGATGCCCAGCCGCCGGGGCGTGGTGATCCCGCGCGTCACCAGGTCGGCCGCGACCGCCGCGAAATCCTCGTAAGCCCGCAGCCGGTTCTCCCGCAGTGCCGCGCGGTGCCACCGAGGGCCGTACTCGCCGCCGCCCCGGATGTTCGCCACCACGTACGTGCCGCCGCGGACCAGCCAACCCCGGCCGATGACGCCGCTGTAGTTCGGGGTCATCGGGATCTCGTAGCCGCCGTAGCCGGTGAGCAGCGCCGGCCCGCCGGTCGCGTCCGCCTTCCCCACCACGAAGTACGGCACCCGCGTCCCGTCGGAAGAGGTGGCGAAGAACTGGCGCACCGCCAGGCCTTCAGGGTTGAAGAAGGCCGGCTCTCGCTTGAGCGTTTCCACCGGGCCCTCGACCTGCCCGAGTCGCAGCGTCGCCGGTAGCAGGAACCCTTCAGAGGCGAGCAGGTAGGCGTCGCTGTGGTCCGGGTCGGTCTCCACGATCCGGCTGTACTGGCCCACGGGCGGGTCGGCGAGCAGCTCACGCCGCCAGCCCGGCCCGTCGGGCGTCAGCACCTCAAGCCGGCTCCGCACGTCGACAAGGGTCGCCAGGATCAGGTGGCGTCGCGTCCAGGCCCAGCCGCTCAGCGCGGTGCGGTCGTCCGGCCGGAAGAGCACGGTCAGTTCCCGCCCGCCGGCCAGGAACGCGTCGAACCGGGTGGCCAGCAACGCGCCCGCCGGATGCGAAACCCCGCCGACCGTCCACGCCGAGCGCAGCCGGATCAGTAGCCACTCCCCGTGCACGTCCGAGTCGGCGTCCTCCGGCACGTCGATCGGTACCAGTTCGCCGGCCCCGGTCAGCAGGTGCTTCCGTACCCGGTAGAAGTCCAGGCTGCGGCCTACGAAGTCGCGCGCGAAGCCGGGGGTCGGATCGTGCCAGGCGTGGACGCTGACGTCTTCCGCCTGCCCCGCGTGCACGAGGACAGCCTCGGAGAGCGGGGTGCCCCGCCGCCAGCGCTTGACGATCCGCGGATATCCCGACGAGGTCAGCGATCCGGGTCCGAAGTCGGTGCCGACGAAAATGTGGTCGGCGTCGATCCAACAGACGTCGGTCTTCGCCTCGGAGAGCGTAAAGCCGTCCTCGACAAAGTCGCGGCGCACCAGGTCGAACTCCCGTACGACGACCGCGTCCGCGCCACCGCGCGACAGGCTGATCAGGCAGCGCCGGTAGCCGGGGCGCAGCACCGTCACCTGCTGCCAGACCCAGTTTTCGCCCTCCGCGGCTGCGAGGGCGTCCAAGTCGAGCAGCACATCCCACTCCGGCGCCGACCGGCGATACTGGTCGAGGGTGGTCCGCCGCCACACCCCGCGCGGGTGCACCGTGTCGGTCCAGAAGTTGTAGTAGAAGCCGTCCGCACGCCATCCCGGATACGGGATGCGGTCGTGTGCGTCCAACACCTGCCGGATCTCCGTCCGCAGGCTGGCGAACGCCTCACCGTCGGTCAGCGCGGCGGCGGTTTCCGAGTTCCGCTCCCGCACCCACCGCACGGCATCCGCACCCTCAAGCTCCTCCAACCAGAGGTACGGGTCGTCGCCCTCATCAACCTGCGTCGCCACCTTCGCCACTATCCCGATGAGCGGCCCTGATCCAGTCCCAGATGTCAGCATGGCGACTCAGCGGGTAGCCATCAGAGAGGCTGGCCGCCGGTCGACCCGGACGGCGAACACCGGATCGTGCGGGGTCACGGGCCGAGTTAGTCACGCAGGTCGGCCAACGGGACGGGGGTGTCGCCGGCTTCGATACGGGCCAGAGCATCGCGGGCTGCCGAGACGTCTGCGGCGTCCTCGGCTCGCTCGATCGCTTCGGCAAGCTCGGCAGGGACGATGGCCGCCAGGCGCTGCCCCCGGCGGGTGACGTAGGTGATCCGCCCGGTGTAGTACGCGCGCGACACGACATCCGCGAGCCTGTCTCGGGCGTCGGAGATCGGAAGTTCGGCTGCGGGCTCGGCCATATCCCCAACCGTACGACTCGTGCGACTTGTACAAGTCGCGATTGGCCGTCCGTCCGGCCCTGGTGTGCGGGTGGGTGCGCCGGGTATGACGGGAACATGAGGGCGAGTTTCCGTCTGGGTCGAATCGCCGGCGTACCGGTCGGCGTCAACTGGAGTGTCCTGGTCATCTTCGTGCTGATCGCGTGGGCGCTGTCGGCGAGCCTGTTCCCTTCCTCGTACCCCGGTCACTCCCCCGTCGCCTACATCGCGGCCGGCCTGGCCGCCGCTGTGGTCTTCTTCCTCGGCCTGCTGGCCCACGAGGTGGCGCACGCGGTGGTCGCCAAGCGCAACGGCATCGAGGTCGAGGGCATCACGCTGTGGCTGTTCGGCGGCGTCGCCGAGCTGAAGGGCGAGGCGAAGAACCCCGGCGCCGAGCTGCGGATCGCCGGGGTCGGGCCGCTGGTCAGCCTCATCATCGGCGTGTTCTTCGCCGCGATCGCGGTGGCGGTCGCGGTGACGGCCGGGGACGGCCTGCTGCTCGGTGCGCTGTCCTGGCTCGCGGGCATCAACGTGCTGCTGGCGATCTTCAACGTGCTGCCCGCCGCCCCGCTCGACGGCGGGCGGCTGCTGCGCGCGGCGGTCTGGAAGTTCACCGGCGACCGGACCAAGGCGTCTGTGGTGGCGGCCCGCGCAGGCTGGGTGCTCGGTGTCGTGCTGATCGGGCTGGGGCTGTGGCGGTTCTTCACCGGCGCCGGGTTCGGCGGGCTCTGGCTGGCGCTGATCGGCTGGTTCCTGCTCGGGGCCGCCGGCCAGGAGGAACGCGCCGCCCGGATGGGCGACGCGCTGCGCGGCATCCGGGTGGGCGACGTGATGACGCCGCAGCCGCAGACCGCGTCCGGCGACCTCACAGTGGCCGACTTCGTCGACCACTACCTCTTCGCGTACCGGCACTCGGCGCTGCCGCTCACAGTCGACGGCAGGCCGGTCGGTCTGGTCACGCTCGATCGGGTACGCGGCATCGCGGCGGACCGCCGCGCCTCGACCACGCTGGCCGAGGTGTCCTGCCGGGCCGACGAACTGGTGCTCGCCCGCCCGGACGAACAGCTCACCGACCTGCTCCCCCGGCTCAACGAGTGCACCGACGGCCGGGCGCTCGTGGTGGTCGACGACCAGTTGGTCGGCATCGTCTCCCCCAGCGACATCAGCCGGGCGGTCCAGCGTGGCAGCCTCCGCCAGCAGGTGCCGGCCGGGCGGTAACTCAGTCCCGCGGGAAGTAGCGGTCCATCTCGGCGGTGCGGAACTTCCCCTTCGGGTCGAACTCGCGCAGCAGCGCGGCGAAGTCGGCGTGCCGGGGGTACGCGGCGGCGGGATCGCGCTCGAACAGCTTCCCCCAGTGCGGGCGCGGCGCGAACGGGGCGAGCCGCTCCTCCACCTCGGCCAGCACCGGCGCGACAGCCACCGGGTCACCGATCCAGGTGAAGTGCAGCGCCAGCGAGTCGCGCCGGAAGTTCGGGCTGAGCCACAGCTCGTCGGCGGCGACCGTACGCAGCTCGCAGATCTGGAGCACGGCGGCGATCCGGTCGGCGACCGGATCGAGCGCGGCGAGCGCCGCCGACGCGTCGCTGCGGGCCACGTGCCACTCGGACTGCAACTCGTCGCCGCTGCTCGGGATGAAGCCGAGCCGGAAGTGCGGCAGCCGCTCGTGCCACGGCCCCGGCTCACCGAGCTGCGCGGTGCAGTGCTCCGGCGACATGCCGGGCACCGGGTGCCGGGGCGAGTCGGCGGCCACCGTGTCCAGCCAGTCGGCGGGCGGCGGGGCCTGGTCGGCGTACTGCTTGACCCACACCTGGTCGAAGCGCTCCGAGCGCCACGAGGTGAAGACGCTGACGCTGTACGCCGCGTCCAGCGCCTCGTCCAGCGCCGCGCGGGGCAGGCCGAGACGGACGTGCTGGCGCACCGCGTACGTGGGCACCACGTCGAGCGTGAGCCGGGTGACAACGCCCAGCGCGCCCAGGTTGACCACCAGCCCGGCGAACCGCGGGTCACCGCGGTCCACGGTGATCAGGTCGCCGTCGGCGGTGACCAGTTCCAGCGCGGCGACGGCGGCGGCGAGGTTGCGGTTCCGCGCGCCGGACCCGTGGGTGGCGGTGGCGACCGAGCCGGCCACCGAGATGTGCGGCAGCGAGGCGAGGTTCGCCAGCGCGTACCCCTGAGCCTGGAGCGCGGTGGCCAGGTCGCCGTAGCGCAGGCCGGCCGCGACGGTGACCGCGCCGCGGTCGGCGTCGAGCGCGACGGTGGGCGGCAGGCCGTCCAGCGCGACCTGGATGCCGGTGGTGTCGCCGAGCCGGTTGAACGAGTGGCCGG
>NZ_LEKG01000147.1:0-21408 GCF_001029515.1 Micromonospora sp. RV43
GGGCGAACTCGCGGCGGAACGTGCCGGTGCCGGCCGTCATCGAGCGCAGCTCGACCGCGTACCGCAGCAGTTCGGTCGCGGGCACCTCGGCGCGGACGAGCGTGCGGCCCTCGGCATCCGGGTCCGGCTCGGTGCCGAGCACCCGGCCACGCCGCCCGGACAGGTCGCCCATCACCGCGCCGACCGACGAGTCGGGCACCCGTACGGTGATCTCGTCGACCGGCTCCAGCAGCGCCGGCTGGCCCTTCTCGGCGGCGTCGCGCAGCGCCAGCGCGCCCGCGGTCTGGAACGCCGCGTCGGAGGAGTCGACGCTGTGCGCCTTGCCGTCGACCAGCGTCACCCGCAGGTCCACCACCGGGTAGCCGGCGATCAGGCCGCGTTCCATCTGCGCCCGTACCCCCTTCTCCACCGAGGGGATGTAGTTGTGCGGGACCGCGCCGCCGACCACCCGGTCGACGAACTCGAAGCCTGAGCCCCGGGGCAGCGGCTCCACCTCGATGTCGCAGACCGCGTACTGGCCGTGGCCGCCGGACTGCTTGACGTGCCGGCCGTGCCCGCGCGCGGCGGCGGTGAACGTCTCGCGCAGCGGCACCCGGACCGGTTCGGTGTCCAGCTCGACGCCGCCGCCGCGCAGCCGGTCGAGCACCACGTCGGCGTGCGCCTCGCCCATGCACCAGAGCACAAGCTGGTGGGTCTCCGGGTTGCGTTCGAGCCGCAGCGTCGGGTCGCCGGCGACCAGCCGGGACAGGTTGCGGGCCAGCGCGTCCTCGTCGGCCCGGCTGCGCGCCACGATCGCCACCGGCAGCAGCGGCTCCGGCATCTCCCAGGGCGCGATCAGCAGCGGGTCGTCCTTGGCCGAGATGGTGTCGCCGGTCTCCGCGCTGCCCGACTTGGTGATCGCGCACAGATCACCGGCGACGCAGGCGGGCACCTCGCGCAGCGTCGCCCCCAGCGGGCTGTAGACGTGGCCGACCCGCTCGTCGGCGTCGTGGTCCGGGTGGCCGCGCTCGGCCATGCCGTGGCCCGACACGTGGATCACCTGGTCGGGGCGGAGCGTGCCGGAGAAGACGCGCACCAGCGAGACCCGCCCGACGTGCCGGTCGACAGTCGTCTTGACCACCTCGGCGACGAGCGGGCCGTCCGGGTCGCAGGTCAGCGGCGGGCGGGGCGAGCCGTCCACACCGGTGACGGCGGGCAGGTCGTGCTCCAGCGGCGACGGGAACGCCGCGACCAGGCCGTCGAGCAGCGCGTCCAGGCCGACGCCGGTCTCCGCGCAGACCGGCACCACCGGGTAGAAGTGGCCGCGGGCGACAGCAGTCTCCAGGTCGGTGATCAGCACCTCGGGGTCGATCTCCTCACCGCCGAGGTAGCGGTCCATCAGGGTCTCGTCCTCGCTCTCCGCGATGATCCCCTCGATCAGCTCGTCGCGGGACTCCTGGATGGCCGGCAGGTGCTGCGGGTCCGGCTCGCGTACCGCCGCGGGCAGCCCGCCGGAGTAGTCGAACACCCGGCGGGTGATCAGCCCCATCAGCCCGGCCACCGACTCGCCGTCGTCGCCGAGCATGGGCAGGTAGAGCGGCAGCACGTTGTCGCCGAAGACCCGCTGGCACAGCGCCACGGCCTCGTCGAAGTCGGCGCGCGGGTGGTCCAGCCGGGAGACGGCCACCGCCCGGGGCATGTCGACGGCGGCGCACTCCTCCCAGAGGGCGGCCGTGGCGGCGTCCATGCCGTCGACGGCGGAGACCACGAACAGGGCCGCGTCGGCGGCGCGCAGCCCGGCGCGCAGCTCGCCGACGAAGTCGCCGTATCCCGGGGTGTCCAGCAGGTTGACCTTGACGTCGCGGTGCACCAGCGGGGCGCACGCCAGGCTCACCGAACGCTGCTGGCGTACGGCGGCGGGGTCGTGGTCGCAGACGGTGGTGCCCTCGGTGACGGCGCCGGCCCGGCCGATCGTGCCACTGGCGGCCAGCAGCGCCTCGACGAGCGTCGTCTTGCCGGCACCGGAGTGCCCGACGAGCACCACGTTGCGAACCCTGCCGGGCTCGGTCACCACCGGCGCGCCGCCGGTGACACCCTTCTCGTTCTTCTGCGCCATCGCGGCGCACCTCCCTCAACCGGTGGTGGTGGCGACCGCCGCGGGCGACGGGGGAGCGGACCCGGGACGGGCGCCGCGGCGATATCTTCCGGTGATCTCCTGCTGGACGGGAACGCGGACCGGTGATCCGGTGAACTGGCTCACCTCCTGGCTCGATCTCACACCCGCAGGGGTGCCCGCACAAGGGCCGCCGGGCGGGTCGTACGCCCGGCTGTGTCCCTGGCGGTTGCGGGCCGTTATCGTGGGACCGCCATGGCGAAGATCTTCCAAGTGACGGCCCGCGCGGGCATGACCCGCGTCGTGGAGCCGGTCGCCCGCGCGCTGCTGCGTGCGGGCGTGTCCCCCAATGCGGTCACCGTGACCGGCACCGTCGGCGTGCTCGTGGGCGCGCTCGGCTTCGGCGCGCGCGGCCATCTGGTCGCCGGCGCGCTGATCGTCACGGTCTTCGCCCTCACCGATCTGCTCGACGGCACGATGGCGCGGATGAGCGGCGGGTCCACCCGGTTCGGGGCGTTCCTCGACTCGAGCATGGACCGGGTCGCCGACAGCGCGGTGTTCGGCGCGGTCGCGTACTGGCTGGCCACCGAGCACGACTACTCGGGCGTGGCGGCGGCGCTGATCTGCCTGGCCGCGGGCGGTCTGGTCTCCTACGTCAAGGCGCGCGCCGAGGGCCTCGGGATGACCTGCAACGTGGGCATCGCCGAGCGCACCGAGCGGCTGCTCATCGTCGGCGTCGGCGGCCTGCTCACCGGCGTCGGCGTCCGGCACGCGCTGGAGATCGCGCTCTGGCTGCTCGCCGCCGTCTCGATCTTCACGGTGGGCCAGCGGATGGCCCACGTGTACCGCCAGGCCCAGCGGGTCGGCGCCGAGTGAACCTCACCGAGGCGGGCTTCGTCGCGGGCTGGCGCCTGGTCCGGGCGCTGCCCCGGCCCGTCGCGGCGGCGGCCTTCCGGGTGGGCGCCGACCGCGCCCACCGCAAGGACGGCGGGGGTACGCGTCGACTGCGCGCCAACCTGCGCCGCGTGGTCGGACCGGAGATGCCCGACGCGGAGCTGGACGTGCTGGTGCGTGCCGGGCTGCGCTCGTACGCCCGGTACTGGATGGAGGCGTTCCGGCTGCCCGGCCTGGGCCGCACCGAGATCCTCGCCGGGTTCCGCCTCGACGGGCAGGAGCTGCTCGCCGCCGACGTGGCCGCCGGGCGGGGCGCCGTGGTGGCGCTGCCGCACGCCGGCAACTGGGACGCCGCGGGCGCCTGGGTGGCTGCCACCGGCTGGCCGATGACCACGGTGGCCGAGCGGCTTCCGGACGGCGTCTACGAGCGGTTCGTCGGGTTCCGGGAAGGGCTGGGGATGGAGATCCTGCCCAACCACGGCGGCCCGCGTCCCGCGTTCGACGTGCTGGTGGACCGCCTGCGCACCGGCTACGTGGTGCCCCTGCTCGCCGACCGGGACCTGTCCGCCCGGGGCGTGGAGGTCGACTTCTTCGGCGGCCGGACCCGGATGCCGGCCGGGCCGGCACTGCTGGCCATCCGCACCGGCGCCCCGCTCTACGTGGCCTCGATGTGGTACGAACCGGACGCGGCGTGCGCCTCGATCGAGGGCCCGCTGCCGCTGCCGGACCCGGACAGCGCGCCGCTCGACGAGCGGGTCCGCACGGTGACGCAGCGGATTGCCGACGGTCTGGCGGCGGGCATCGCCCGGCATCCGCAAGACTGGCACATGTTGCAGCGGATGTGGCTGGACCAGGGCCGGGACGGTACGCCCACGTCGGCGCAGCCACCGGCCACCACCGGGACGGTCTAGGGGGGGGCGCAGTGCGTATCGGCATCGTGTGCCCGTACTCGTTCGACGTGCCGGGCGGCGTGCAGAACCACGTCATGGACCTGGCCGAGGCGCTGCTCGGGCTCGGCCACGAGGTGAGCGTCCTGGCGCCCGCCGACGAGGACTCGGCGCTGCCGCCGTACGTGGTGTCGGCTGGCCGGGCGGTGCCGCTGCCGTACAACGGGTCGGTGGCCCGGATCGCGTTCGGCCCGGTCTCCACCGCCCGGGTGCGCCGCTGGATCACCCGTGGCGAGTTCGACGTGCTGCACGTGCACGAGCCGCTCACGCCGAGCCTGTCGATGCTGGCGGTGCTCTGCGCCCGCGGCCCGGTGGTGGCCACCTTCCACACCGCGATGACCCGCTCCCGGGTGATGTCGGCCGCGCAGGGCGTGCTCCAGATCGTGCTGGAGCGGATCACCGCCCGGATCGCGGTCAGTGCGCTGGCCCGCAAGGTGCAGGTCGAGCACATGGACGGCGGCGCGGTGGAGATCCCCAACGGGGTGGCGGTGGCGAAGTTCGCCGGGGTGCCGCCGCTGCCGGGCTGGCCGGGGGAGTGTGCCCCGGGCACCGGCGGCACGCTGGGGTTCCTGGGCCGCTTCACCGAGCCGCGCAAGGGCTTCCCGATCCTGCGGGACGCGTTCGTCGCGCTGGCTCCGCACCGCCCCGGCCTGCGCCTGCTGGTCGCCGGCCCGGGTGACGCCGACGAGCTGTACGGGCGGTTCCCGGCCGGGCTGCGCGACCGGGTCACGTTCCTCGGCCTGGTCTCCGAGGCGGACAAGGCACGCATGCTGCGCAGCGTGCACCTCTACGTCGCACCGAACACCGGAGGGGAGTCCTTCGGGATGATCCTCACCGAGGCGCTCGCCGCCGGCACCACGGTGGTCGCCAGCGACCTGGACGCGTTCCGCCGGGTGCTCGACGGCGGGCGGGCCGGCCGGCTGTTCCCGACCGGCGACGCGGCCGCGCTGGGCGCCGCGCTGTCCGAGCTGCTCGACGACGACGGCCGCCGGGCCGGGCTGACCGCCTGCGGCGACCAGGTGGTGGCGAATTTCGACTGGCCCGTGGTTGCCCGCCGCGTTCTGGAGGTATACGCAGCCGCGATCGAGGCCACGGACGGCCGGGTCATGGACCAGGAGTGGGCGGGTCTGGGCTGACCGCTGTGGCCGCTGCGGCCGCTGTGACGAGCGCGTCGACCGGTGCACCGCGCCGGCCGGCCGGGATGAGGAGCAGCACTACGATGCCGGGCATGTGGTGGGTGGTGGGCGCGGTCGCGGTGCTCGGGCTGCTCTCGGCGTACCTGATCTGGACCTCCGGCCGGGTACAGCGGCTCCAGGTCCGCGCGGACTCGGCGGCCCGCGCGCTGGACGCGCACCTGCTGCGCCGCGCGGCCGCCGCCGCGGTCCTGGCCGAGCAGCGGTACGGCGTGGAGCTGTACGCCGCCGCCCGGATCGCGCTGGACGCCGCCCCGGAGGAGCGCGAGGCGGCCGAGAACGACCTGACCCGGCAGTTGCGCGCGGTGCGGCTGGACCCGGACGACCCGGCCTGCGCGGCAGTGATCGCGGCCAGCAGGCGGCTGGGGCTGGCCCGGCAGGTGCACACCGACCTGGTCCGGGACGCCCGCTCGGCGCGGGGGCGTCCGGTGGTGCGGCTGTTCCGGATGGGACGCGGGCGGGAGTGGCCGCGCTACTTCGACATCGACGACCCCACGCTGGCCTCGCACGCGGACGTGACCACCGGCTGACGCACCGGCCGTGACGGGGGCCACACGGCAGGCCACCGGGGGTTCGATTGGCGCTCGGATCGGCGCCGTGCCGGTCGTAGCATTCCTGCGCAGTCACCTCCCGAGCACGCCGAGGAGCGATGTCCCGTGTCTGAATCCGCAGCCCCGACCACCGCCACCGCCGTCGGCACCGCCCGCGTCAAGCGCGGCATGGCCGAGATGCTCAAGGGCGGTGTGATCATGGATGTGGTCACCCCCGAGCAGGCGAAGATCGCCGAGGACGCCGGCGCGGTCGCCGTGATGGCCCTGGAACGCGTGCCGGCCGACATCCGCGCGCAGGGCGGCGTGTCCCGGATGAGCGACCCGGACATGATCGACGGCATCATCCAGGCCGTCTCGATCCCGGTGATGGCCAAGGCCCGCATCGGCCACTTCGTCGAGGCGCAGGTCCTCCAGGCCCTCGGCGTCGACTACGTCGACGAGTCCGAGGTGCTGACCCCGGCCGACTACGCCAACCACATCGACAAGTGGGCGTTCACCGTCCCGTTCGTGTGCGGTGCGACGAACCTGGGCGAGGCGCTGCGCCGGATCACCGAGGGCGCCGCGATGATCCGCTCGAAGGGCGAGGCGGGCACCGGTGACGTCTCCAACGCCACCACCCACATGCGCAAGATCCGGCAGGAGATCCGCCGGCTCCAGTCGCTGCCCTCCGAGGAGCTGTACGTCGCGGCCAAGGAGCTCCAGGCCCCGTACGAGCTGGTCAAGGAGGTCGCCGAGCAGGGCAAGCTGCCGGTCGTGCTGTTCACCGCCGGCGGCATCGCCACCCCCGCGGACGCGGCCATGATGATGCAGCTCGGCGCCGAGGGCGTCTTCGTCGGCTCGGGCATCTTCAAGTCCGGCAACCCGGCTCAGCGGGCCGCCGCGATCGTCAAGGCGACCACGTTCCACGACGACCCGGACGTGCTCGCGAAGGTCTCCCGGGGGCTGGGCGAGGCGATGGTCGGCATCAACGTCGACGAGATCCCCCAGCCGCACCGCCTGGCCGAGCGCGGCTGGTGAGTGCAAGGAAGGGCCCCCTGTTAACGCCTGCGGTAGAGGCGGGGCCCCCTTTTAACACCCCGGAGGGAGCATCGTGGCCGTACCCGTGATCGGCGTGCTCGCCCTGCAGGGCGACGTACGCGAGCACGTCGCCGCGCTGGCCGGGGTGGGCGCGGACGCCCGGCCGGTGCGGCGGCCGGGCGAGCTGGACGCGGTCGACGGCCTGGTGGTCCCCGGCGGCGAGTCGACCACGATCAGCAAGCTGGTGGACATCTTTGAGATGCGCGAGCCGATCGACAAGCGGATCGCCGCAGGCATGCCGGTCTACGGCTCCTGCGCCGGCATGATCATGCTGGCGGCGGAGGTGCTGGACGGCCGCCCCGACCAGCGCGGATTCGCCGGCGTCGACATGACGGTGCGGCGCAACGCGTTCGGCCGCCAGGTCGACTCGTTCGAGGCGCCGGTGGCGCTCACCGGCGTCGACGGCGGGCCGTTCCACGCGGTGTTCATCAGGGCGCCCTGGGTGGAGCGCGTCGGCCCGGACGTCGAGGTGCTCGGCCGGGTGACCGAGGGGCCGGCGGCGGGCCGGATCGTCGCGGTACGGCAGGGCAACCTGCTGGCCACGTCGTTCCACCCCGAGCTGACCGGCGACCTGCGCCTGCACCGGTCCTTCGTGGAACTCGTCCGGGCCGCCTCCTGAACATCCGGTCCGTCCCTGGTTGTGCCGGTTCGGGCGGCCTCGGGCGGGCCGGTGCCGTGCGGCGCGTGACAGTCACCCGGCCCTCGCCGGTAGGATTGCCGAGATTCGGCAGGGCCATCAGCCCGCCGCGGCTCCCAGCGAAGATCACGGCACCTCGACGTGCGCCGGCGGGGGAGCGGGGCGTGTGCGGTGCGGTCGATGCAGACGGCGGGTAGCAACGGAGGTAACAGATGTCCGGCCACTCAAAGTGGGCGACGACCAAGCACAAGAAGGCGGTCATCGACGCCAAGCGCGGCAAGATGTTCGCCAAGCTGATCAAGAACGTCGAGGTGGCGGCCCGTACCGGCGGTGGTGACCCGGCCGGCAACCCGACTCTCTACGACGCCATCCAGAAGGCGAAGAAGAACTCGGTCCCGAACGACAACATCGATCGCGCGGTCAAGCGCGGCTCCGGCCTGGAGGCCGGCGGCGCCGACTGGCAGACGATCATGTACGAGGGCTACGGGCCGAACGGCGTGGCGATGCTGATCGAGTGCCTCACCGACAACCGCAACCGCGCCGCGACCGAGGTGCGCACCGCCCTTACCCGCAACGGCGGCTCGCTGGCCGACGCCGGCTCGGTGTCGTACATGTTCTCCCGCAAGGGCGTGGTGATCGTCCCCAAGGCCGGCACCAGCGAGGACGACGTGATGATGGCCGTGCTCGACGCGGGCGCGGAGGAGGTCAACGACCTCGGCGAGGCGTACGAGGTGGTCTCCGAGCCGGGCGACCTGGTCGCGGTCCGCACCGCGCTGCAGGACGCCGGCATCGAGTACGAGTCGGCCGAGTCCTCCCTCATCCCCAGCGTGAACGTGCCGCTGGACGAGGAGGGCGCGCGCAAGATCTTCAAGCTGATCGACGTGCTGGAGGACTGCGACGACGTGCAGAACGTCTACGCCAACTTCGACGTCTCCGACGAGGTCATGGCCGCAGTCGGCTGATCCCGCCCGACGTGCCGAGCGCCGGCCCCCGGATCACGGGGTGGCCGGCGCTCGGCGTCTCGCACGGTCAGCCGATCGGCTCGCGCTGCCGCCACGCCGCCCGCACCGAGGTCCGCCCGTTGGTGCGCAGCAACGAACCCTCGTAGATCCGCGCCCCGGCGAGCAGGAACCCGGCGGCCGCGAGCAGCAGCAGCGCCAGCGACACGATCGGCTCCCACGGCGCCGCGTCGCCGGTGAACAGCCGTACCGGCATCGCGGTCGGCGAGGAGATCGGCAGGTACGACAGGATGCGCATCGCGGCGGCGTTGTCGTTCAGGAAGATCACCGCGAAGAACGGCGCCATCACCGCGAGCTGCACCGGCGTGGACGCCCCGGCGATGTCCTCCTGCCGGTTCACCAGCGCACCGGCGGCCGCCCACATCGCCGCGAGCAGCAGGAAGCCGCACAGGAAGAACGGCACGAACCAGCCGATCGCGGGCGCGATCAGGCCCAGCAGGTCGCCGCCGTCGGTCAGGCGCATGCCGATCAGCGCGACTGCCGCGATCAGGGTGATCTGTCCCAGCGCCAGCGCGCCCGCGGCGAGGATCTTGCCGGCCAGCAGCGCCCGGGCCGGCACGGCGGCCACCAGGATCTCCACGATCCGGGTCTGCTTCTCCTCGGTGACGCTCTGCGCGATCTGCAACCCGAACGTCTGGGACATGAAGAAGACGACGAACGCGAAGGCGAACGGCACCAGGTACGCGACGAGCGGATCCACCGCGTCCGGGTCCAGCAGCTTCACCTGCGGGGCCGCGCTGAGCGCGGAGACCACGTCGTCCGGGGCCCGCTCGTCGGCGACCACGAGCGGACCGGCCACCACCGCGGCGTCCGCGTCGCCGTCGCGCACCGCCTGCTCGGCGGAGCCGTCGTCGGCGACCACGAGGACGTCCAGCCCCGCCGCGCGCAGCGGTTCGGCACCGGCGGCGGTCACCGCCACAGTGGACGGACCGCTGCTCATCATCGCCGGCACCACTGTGGCGACGACGGCGAGCAGCAGGAAGATCAGCGTGCTGTAGAGGAACGTCTTGTCGCGGACCTTGACCTTGATCTCGCGGGCCGCGACCAGCCGGGTGGCCTGGAACGTGTTCACTGGTTGACCTCTCGGAAGATCTCGGCGAGGGACGGGGTGACCGGGCCGAACGCGCGCACCGGGCCGCGGGCCAGGGCCGCGCGCAGCACCGCCTGGTCGTCGGCGGGCGGGTCCACCTCGAACACGGCGCGGGCGCCGTCGAGGTCGACCAGTCGCACGCCGGGCTGGTCGCGCAGCCAGCCGGCGTCGCCGTCGACCACGAGCGAGAACCGGGGCAGCGTGTACGCGGCGCGCAGCTCCTCGCGGGCGCCGGCGGCCCGGATCGTCCCGCCCGCGATGAGCACCAGGTCGTCGCAGAGCCGTTCCACCACGTCGAGCTGGTGGCTGGAGAACAGCACCGGCGCTCCGGCGGCGGCGCGTTCCCGCAGCACCGCCACCACCATGTCGACTGCGAGCGGGTCGAGCCCGGAGAACGGCTCGTCCAGGATCAGCACCTCCGGGTCGTGCACCAGCGCGGCGGCGATCTGCGCCCGCTGCTGGTTACCCAGCGACAGCGTCTCCAGCAGGTCGTCGGCCCGCTCGCCGAGACCGACCCGCTCCAGCAGCGCGTCGGTACGCCGGCGCGCCCCGGCGGCGTCCAGCCCGTACAGGCGGCCGAGGTGAACCACCTGCTCGCGGGGGGTCATCTTCGGGTAGAGGCCGCGTTCCTCCGGCATGTAGCCGAACCGGGCCCGGGCCTCGCGCGCGAGCGGCCGCCCTCGCCACGTCACCTGCCCGGCGTCCGGGGCGAGCACGCCGAGGATGATCCGCATGGTGGTGGTCTTGCCGGCGCCGTTGCCGCCGACGAATCCGGTCACGCGCCCTGCGGTCACGTCGAAGGAGACGTCCTTGAGCACCTGACGGCCGCCGAAGCTGCGGTCGACGCCGTCGAGGCGGAGCACGCTTGTCATGATCCCGACGCTACGGCCGGCCCCCGCTCCCGTCGTCCCACCACGGGGCGATCACGGGGTCCGTCGCGCGGCGGACGGGCGTCACCCGCCGGGCCGCACCACCCCGTGCTCGTACGCGAACACCACCGCCTGCACCCGGTCGCGCAGCCCGAGTTTGGCCAGGACGCGGCTGACGTGGGTCTTCACAGTCGCCTCGCCGACGTGCAGCACGTCCGCGATCTCGGCGTTGCTGGCCCCGCGCGCCACCAGTTCCAGCACCTCCCGCTCGCGCGGGGTCAGGTCCGCGGTGGCCGCGTCGTGCCGGGGGTCCGGCGGCGCCGCCCCGGGCCGGGCGAATGTGGAGATCACCCGCCGGGTGAGCGCCGGTGCGATCAGTCCCTCGCCGCGCGCCACCACCCGGACCGCGTCGATCAGGTCCTCCGGGGTGCCGTTCTTGAGCAGGAAACCGCTCGCCCCGGCGCGCAACGCGGCGAAGAGGTAGTCGTCCCTGTCGAACGTGGTGAGGATGAGCACCGCCGGCCCGCCCGGCGTCGCGTCGGCGGTGATCCGGCGGGTGGCCTCCAGCCCGTCGAGCACCGGCATCTCCACATCCATCAGCACCACGTCCGGCCGAAGCGCAGTCGCCATCGACACGGCGCGCTGCCCGTCGGCGGCCTCGCCGACCACCTCGATGTCGTCCTCGACCTCCAGGATCACCCGGAATCCGGTCCGGACCAGGTGCTGGTCGTCGACGAGCAGCACCCGCACCGGGGCGCTCACGCCGCCCGCCCGGCGGCCTCGACCGGCAGCGGCATGCGGGCCCGGACCCGGAACCCGCCGCCGGGACGCGGCCCGGCCTCCACCTCACCGCCGTGCGCGGCGACCCGCTCCCGCATGCCGATCAGGCCCAGCCCGGCCCCGGCCTCGGGTACGCCCCCGTGTCCGTCGTCGCTCACGTCGATCTCCAGCTCCCTCGCCAGATAGCGGATGCGCACGTCCAGCGTGGTGGCGTGAGCGTGCTTGACCACGTTCGTCACCGCCTCCTGCACGATCCGGTACGCCGCCTGCGACACCGAGCGGGGCAGCGGCGCCGGTTCCCCGTACACACCGAGTTCGGCCCGCAGCCCGGTGTCCCGGGCCCGGTCGACGAGCGCGGCGACCTGGTCGATGCCGGCGGTGTCCTCCGGCGTGGTCGCGCCGGCCGCGGCGTCCGGGTCGCGCAGCACGCCGAGCATCCGGCGCAGCTCGTCGACCGAGGTGCGGGCCGTCTCCTCGATCGCGGCCAGGGCGGTCCGCGCCTTGTCGCGGTCGCGGTCGAACACGCGCCGGCACGCGGCGGCCTGCACGCCCATCACCGACACGTGGTGGGCGACCACGTCGTGCAGCTCGCGGGCGATGCGGACCCGCTCGCCCATCACCGCGCGCTCGCGCGCCTCGACCTGTGAGCGGCGCAGTTGCTCGGCCTGCTCCCGCAGTTCGTGCCGGCGACGCGCGGCCACCCAGGCGGTCTGCCCGGAGTAGTAGGCGAACCCGAAGAACAGCACGTTGTAGAAGACGCCGTTCACCACGGCGGCGAGCACCGGCGGCACCGGACCGGCGGCGTCGGCGAAGGAGGCCGCCGAGATCTGGTCGGCCCGCAGCGCGAGGGACAGCGCGAGCCAGCCGAACATCGCCACGATGACGCCGGCCCGCAGCCGCCCGGCCAACCGCCGGTCGGCACCCCACGCGCCGAGCGTGAAGAGGGCCGCGAACAGCGCGCCCGACGGGAGCTGGGCGAGCGGGACCGCCCGCGCCTGCCCGGCGATGAACGCGATCGAGACGACCACCGCGACGGCGGCGGGCCACCGCCGCCGTACGGCCAGCGGGGCGGTCACCGCCACGGTCCACCAGACCTGCTCGGCGAGGCTCGGCGGCGGGCCGAGCAGGAAGGCCCCGGTGCTGCGCGCCAGGGTCAGCTCGAACAGGGCCAGCACGGTGACCACGAGTCCGACCCAGAGGTCGGCGCGCAACTGCGCGGCCGTGGGAGCCGGCCGGCGCCAGGCGGTGGTGGGTGCGGTGCTCACCGTACGACCATGCCACCGCCGCGCCCGGTACGGTGCCCGGGGCGTAATCGGGTGGGCCGGACGACAGCCGCGACGTAGCCTGCCGGGGTGTTCGTGCCCGATCTGCCGATACGCACCGAGCGCCTGCTGCTGCGCGCCTTCACCACCGACGACCTCGCCGTGGTCCGGGACTACCGGGGCCGCCCGGAGGTGACCCGCTACCTCTACCACCAGCCGTACGACGACGCCGCCGCCCGGGCCGCGATCGACCGGCTGGTCCGGCGGACCGCGCTGCGCGCCCCCGGCGACGTGCTCAACCTGGCGGTGACGCTGGCGGACACCGGCGAGTTCCTCGGCGACGTGCTGCTGAGCTGGACGAGCGGGGAGCACCGGCAGGGCGAGATCGGGTACGTGGCGCACCCCGCGCACACCGGCCGGGGGTACACCACCGAGGCGGCCCGGGAGCTGCTGCGGATCGGCTTCGACGGGCTGGGGCTGCACCGGATCGTGGGTCGGCTGGACGCCCGCAACACCGCCTCGGCCCGGGTGCTGGAGCGGCTGGGCATGCGCCGGGAGGCGCACCTGCGGGAGAACGAGTTCGTCAAGGGGGAGTGGACCGACGAGGTGGTCTACGCGCTGCTGGCCCGCCAGTGGCGGGCGGCGGACTGAGCGCGGGCCCGGCGCGACGGCGGGGCCCGCGTCCGGCGGGCCCCGGCGTCGCTCAGCAGCAGCCCTGCCGGAACGACCGCTCGACGTACGACGCCACACCGGCCGCGGCCGTCCTGCGGGATGGTGACCACCACCGTGCCGGTGCGCACGAACCGGATGTCCACCACACCGGCCTCGTAGCTGCGCGAGACCAGGTCCTCCCGGTCCACGGTGACCTCACCCGGCCCGATCCCCCGGATGCGCAGGATCCCGCCGGCGGCGAAGCAGAGGGACTTCAGCAGTGCCAGCTCGGTCTCGGCGAGCACCAGGTCGTAGCGGACCGGCCCGAAGCACGCGGCCGGCGCCGTGGTGCGTACCGACGGGGTGGGCCGGGTGGTCCGGGGCGTGACCGGCGGCCGTGACCGCGTACGCGTGCTCGTCGGCGTGGCCCCCGACGGCTCCGGGGCCGGCGTGCCCGTGCCCAGCGGCGCCGGGGTGGGGCCGGGTGAGGTCGCGGCGGTGGGCGGCGCGGCGGCGACGGCGCTGGTCACCGCCGGCTGTACCGGCAGCGGCGAGACCGGGCGGTCGGCGCAGGCGGGCGTCCCGGCGAGGGCGACGAGTGCGACGACCGCGACGCCGCGCCGCCGGCGGGCCGGGTCACGCATCGGACAGCCGCGCCCGGAGCTGCCGGCGGGCCTCGTGGATGCGGGACTTCACGGTCCCCTCCGGCACGTCGAGCAGGCCGGCGATCTCGCGGTAGCTCAGTCCAAGCACATCGCGCAGGGTCACCGCCTCGGCGAGGTCCGGCGGGACCGCGTCGAGGGCGTCGAGCAGGTCGAGCCGGGTGCCGGCGACCACGCTGGTCCGGCGCGGGTCGGGCCGGTCCGGCAGCGGGACGCCGCCGGCCTCCCGCTGCCACCGTCGCCGCAACGTCCGGTAGGTGGAGCGGGCCCGGTTGGCGGTGATCCGGTACAGCCAGGTGTCGAACGACGAGCGGCCCTCGAACCCGGTGATCCCGTGGGCGAGCGCGAGCAGAGCGTCCTGGCAGGCCTCCTCGGCGTCCTGCCGGTGGGGCAGCAGCCGGGCGCACTGCCGCAGCACCTCCGGCCGTACGGTGGCCAGCAGGGCGTCGAGGGCCTCGCGGTCGCCGCGTGCCGCCGACCGGGCCAGTTCGTCCGTGCCGTCGGGGAGGGGCATCAGGGGCGTCCCAGTGCTCGCCGGTGGTCCGGACCCCAGGCTATGCCCCGGGAGGCCGTGCCGCCCCGGCTGAGTCGGGCAGCCGACGGCGTCCCGCCCCGGCGCCGACGGCACCGGGGCGGGACGGGGAGCGTGGTGGCGGGCTGCGCCGGTCCGGCTGGCCGGGAGGCCGCCGGCCCGGCGCCGGGCGTCAGCGCGCGGCGCGGGCGGCCTTGACCGCGCTGTCGACCACGTCCCAGATCGCGACCAGCACGACCACCGCGCCCGCCACCCGGGCGAACTCGACGGTCCCGCCGTCGCGCAGCCAGGCGAACCGCTCGACCAGTTCCGGGTTGAGCAGCCGGTCGGTGGCGAGCAGCCAGAGCACCGGGGCGGCGAAGGCCGCGTTGAGCACCGCGTTGACCACGACCAGCGGCCAGGTCCACCGCCCGGCCCGGTACTTGGCGATCTCCAGGCCGACGGTGGCCAGCAGCACCACGATCAGGGCCGGCAGCCAGAAGCCCCAGAGCGCCGGGTCGAGCACCGCCATCCGGGAACCGTCGTCGGTGGTCCAGCGCTGGAAGTGCTGACCGATCAGGAAGCCGACGGTGACGAGCAGAAACACCACCGAGGCGATGCTGTCGGAGTGGCTGATCTGCCGTTCCCGGCTCTCCTCGGGGAGCTGGTCGACGGTCCACTCGGGCAGGCCGAGCGGCGTGCGGGTGCGCTCCAGCACGGCGAACACCAGCGTGACCCAGAACGCGATCTGGACCGCGGTCTGCATCGCGGCCACGATCGCCGCGCCGATCGCCGCGCCCGGCTCGCCGTCGATGAGCGCCTTGGCGAGGCCGGCGAGCACGCCCACGATCGCCGGGATGTACGTGAGCAGCAGCCGCAGCAGCCGCCACCACGTCAGGTAGTACCGCGGGCCGATCAGTTGCAGGGTGCGGTCGCTGTAGCGGGCCGCGAGCTTCTCCGGGTGGCCCAGCTCGGTGAGCACCTCGCGCTCGGCGGAGGCGTGGTCCTGCCCGCCCGAGGTCCGGTCGTCGATCATGTCGGCGATGGAGCCGCGCAGTTCCTCGGCCAGTTCCAGGCGGCGCTGCGCGGGCACGGCCCGCATGGTGGCGGCGACGTAACGGTCGGTCAGGGAACTCATCGTTCCGCTCCTTCGATCAGGTCGGTGACGGACGTCCGCACCGCGGTCATGTCGTCGAGCAGGCGGTTCAGGACGGCCTCGCCGTCGTCGCTGGTCCGGTAGAACTTGCGCGGCCGGCTCTCCTCGGTGTTCCACTCGCTGGTCAGCAGGCCCTGGTCCTCGAGCCGGCGCAGCAGCGGGTAGAGCGTGTTGGCGTCGACCGCGAAGCCGTGCGCGGCCAGCCGTTGCAGCAGGGCGTATCCGTAGTCGGGGCGGTGCAGGGCGACCAGGCTGGCCACCACGACAGTGCCGCGCCGTAGCTCCTGGAGGTGGGTCCGGAGGACCTCTTCGCTGACCATGTGCAACACGATACTGTGTGCCACACACCATTGCAACAGAGAAGAAGATCGCGTGCCGTACACCGGTCGGCCGGAGAGACCCGGGCCACCCTCGGCGCGGACGGTGGAGCCCGCACGATCACCTCGGTAGGGTGGGTCGGTCGACTCCGACGCAGCTTGATCCACAACCCGGGGGGCGCCACGCATGGGCGATTCGTTCGCGCATCTGCACGTACACACCGAGTACTCGATGCTCGACGGGGCGGCCCGGCTCAAGGACCTCTTCGCCGAGGCGGCGCGGCTCGGCATGCCGGCGGTGGCGATCACCGACCACGGCAACATGCACGGCGCGAACGACTTCTACAAGCAGGCCATGGACGCCGGGGTCAAGCCCATCCTCGGCGTCGAGGCGTACGTCGCGCCGGAGTCGCGCTTCCACAAGGCCCGGGTCAAGTGGGGGCGCCCCGAGCAGAAGAGCGACGACGTCTCCGGTAACGGCGCGATCACCCACATGACCATGTGGGCGGCCAACCGCGACGGCCTGCACAACCTGTTCAAGCTCAACTCCCGCGCCTCCATGGAGGGCCACTACGTGAAGTGGCCCCGGATGGACATGGAGCTGATCGCCGAGCACGCCGAGGGCATCATGGCCACCACCGGCTGCCCGTCCGGCGCGGTGCAGACCCGGCTGCGGCTGGGCCAGTTCGACGAGGCGCTCAAGGTCGCGGCCGCGTACCAGGACATCTTCGGCAAGGACAACTACTTCCTGGAGATCATGGACCACGGCCTCGACATCGAGCGCCGGGTCCGCGACGGGCTCACCGAGATCGCCCGCAAGCTCGACATCCCGCCGGTGGTCACCAACGACTCGCACTACACGCACGAGGCGCAGGCCGAGGCGCACGACGTGCTGCTCTGCGTCCAGACCGGCAGCAACGTGGCCGACCCGAACCGGTTCCGGTTCGAGGGCGGCGGCTACTTCGTCAAGTCCGCCGACCAGATGCGCGCCGTCGACTCCTCCGAGCTGTGGCAGCAGGGCTGCCGCAACACGCTGCTGGTCGCCGAGAAGGTCGACCCGGCCGGCATGTTCACGTTCCACAACCTGATGCCGCGGTTCCCGATCCCCGAGGGCGAGACCGAGGAATCCTGGTTCCGCAAGGAGACCTTCGCCGGCCTGGCGCGCCGCTTCCCCGGCGGCATCCCCGAGGGCCACGTCGTCCAGGCCGAGTACGAGCTGGGCGTCATCATCCAGATGGGCTTCCCGTCGTACTTCCTCGTGGTCGCCGACTTCATCCAGTGGGCCAAGAGCCAGGGCATCGCGGTCGGCCCGGGGCGCGGCTCGGCGGCCGGCTCGCTCGTGGCGTACGCGCTGGGCATCACCGACCTCGACCCGATCCCGCACGGCCTGATCTTCGAGCGGTTCCTCAACCCCGAACGTGTCTCCATGCCCGATGTCGACATCGACTTCGACGAGCGCCGGCGCGGTGAGGTCATCAAGTACGTGACCGACAAGTGGGGCGAGGACAAGGTCGCGCAGATCGCCACGTTCGGCACGATCAAGGCGAAGGCCGCGATCAAGGACTCGGCCCGCGTGCTCGGCTTCCCGTACGCGGTCGGCGACCGGATCACCAAGGCCATGCCCCCGGCGGTGATGGGCAAGGACATCCCGCTGTCCGGCATCTTCGACCCGAAGCACCCGCGCTACGCCGAGGCGGGCGAGATCCGGGGCCTCTACGAGTCCGACCCGGACGTCAAGAAGGTCATCGAGACCGCCAAGGGCATCGAGGGCCTGATCCGGCAGACCGGTGTGCACGCCGCCGGCGTCATCATGTCCGCCGAACCGATCATCGAGCACATCCCGCTGATGCGGCGCGACTCCGACGGCGTCATCATCACGCAGTTCGACTACCCGACCTGCGAGTCGCTCGGGCTGCTGAAGATGGACTTCCTCGGCCTGCGCAACCTGACGATCATCGACGACGCGGTGAAGAACATCCAGCTCAACCACGGCCGGGAGCTGGACCTGCTCGGCCTGCCGCTTGACGACAGGCAGGCGTACGAGCTGCTGGCCCGCGGTGACACGCTCGGCGTGTTCCAGCTCGACGGCGGGCCGATGCGCTCGCTGCTGCGGCTGATGAAGCCGGACAACTTCGAGGACATCTCCGCCGTCCTGGCGCTCTACCGGCCCGGCCCGATGGGCGTGGACTCGCACACCAACTACGCGCTGCGCAAGAACGGGCTCCAGGAGATCACCCCGATCCACCCGGAGCTGGAGGAGCCGCTGCGCGAGATCCTCGCGCCCACGTACGGCCTGATCGTCTACCAGGAGCAGGTGCAGCGCGCCGCGCAGATCCTCGCCGGCTACACGCTCGGCCAGGCCGACCTGCTGCGCCGGGCGATGGGCAAGAAGAAGAAGGAGATCCTCGACAAGGAGTTCATCCCGTTCCGGGACGGCTGCCGCGAGCGCGGCTACTCCGACGAGGCCATCCAGGCCGTGTGGGACGTGCTGGTCCCGTTCGCCGGTTACGCGTTCAACAAGGCCCACTCCGCCGCGTACGGCCTGGTCTCCTACTGGACCGCGTACCTCAAGGCGCACTACCCGGCCGAGTACATGGCCGCGCTGCTCACCTCCGTCGGTGACGACAAGGACAAGATGGCCCTGTACCTGTCCGAGTGCCGCCGGATGCGCATCCAGGTGCTCCCGCCGGACGTGAACACCTCGGCCGGGCCGTTCACCCCGGTCGGCAAGGAGATCCGCTTCGGTCTCGGCGCGGTACGCAACGTCGGTGCGAACGTGGTCGCCTCGATCATGCGGTGCCGCGAGGAGAAGGGCGACTACACCGACTTCTACGACTTCCTGTCCAAGGTCGACGCCGTCGTCTGCAACAAGAAGACCATCGAATCGCTGATCAAGGCCGGGGCGTTCGACTCGCTCCAGCATCCGCGCAAGGGCCTGCTGGCGGTGCACGCCGACGCCATCGACGCGTACGCCGACGTCAAGCGCAAGGAGGCGGTCGGCCAGTACGACCTGTTCGGCGCCGGATTCGGCGAGGCTGACACCGGTGGCAGCACCACTGTCATGCCGGTCATCGGCGAGGGGGAGTGGGACAAGCGCGACAAGCTCGCGTTCGAGCGCGAGATGCTCGGTCTGTACGTCTCCGACCACCCGCTCTTCGGTCTGGAGCACGTGCTCGGTGCCGCCGCGGACACCACGATCGCCGCGCTGTCGGAGGAGGGCACGGTGCCCGACGGCGCGGTGGTCACGCTGGCCGGCATCCTCTCCGGCGTGCAGCGCCGGGTCACCAAGCAGGGCCGGGCCTGGGCGTCGGCCACCCTCGAAGACCTCGCCGGCGGCGTGGAGACGCTGTTCTTCCCGAACACGTACGAGGTGATCGGGCAGTACATCGCCGAGGACGCGATCGTGGTGGTGAAGGGCCGGGTGGACCGGCGCGACGACACCCCGCGCATCATGGCGATGGACATGTCCATGCCGGACGTCAGCAGCACCCCGGGGAGCAAGCCGATCACGCTCACCATCCCGGTGCACCGCTGCACGCCGCCGCTCGTGGAACGGCTCAAGGAGACGCTCGTGCTGCACCCCGGCGACACCGAGGTGCACGTCAAGCTGCTCAACGGCGGCAAGGTCACCACGCTGCGCCTCGGCCCGTTCCGGGTCGCGCCGACCACAGCGCTGATGGGCGACCTGAAGAGCGTCCTCGGCCCGGCCAACGTGAGCTGACCGGGCCGAGCGCCTGCGGGACGTACCGGGCTAGACGCGGGTGACGCGGATGGCGTCGGCGATCACGTACCCGGTGCTGCCGGACCATCGGCTGACACCCACCTTGTTGGCGTCCCCGGCGGCCAGGGTGAAGGTGCCCAGCGAACGCCACGTACCGCCGTTGGCTGTCTGGTTCACCGAGACCGTCTGGTTGCCGCTGGTGGTCGCGACGATGTACGGCGTGCTGGTGTTGTAGCCGGCGACGGCCGGATACCAGACCTCCACCCGGTAGGTGGCGGTCGCCGGGATGTTCACCTTGTACCAGGCGGCGTCGCTGGCCGCGACGGGGTTGGCGTACCGGTAGTCGGCGCCGTAGCGCTGCGCCGAGTACGTCGAGGTGCTCCAGTTGGCGCTCGCGGTGAACCGGCCGGCGGTGGTGTTGTCCACGACCGTCGACCAAGTGGTCGGCGGGGGCGTGGTGCCGCCGGTGACGAGCTGCATGTAGTAGGTCCAGTTCCAGTTCGGACCGGGGTCGGTGTGCGTGGCGCCCGGCACCTGGTTGTGCCCGATGATGTTGTTGCGGGTCTTCGGGATGCCGTACTTGTCGCACAGGAACCGGGTCAGCGCCGCCGACGACCGGTACATCGCGTCGGTGTACCAGGAGGCGTTGTCGACGTACCCCTCGTGCTCGATGCCGATCGACTGGGTGTTGTAGGTCCAGTTGCCGGCGTGCCAGGCGATGTCCTTGTCCCGCACCATCTGGGTCACCGCGCCGTCGGAGGAACGGAGCAGGTAGTGCGCGCTNGGTGCCGGCTGCGGCGTTCTGGAACCAGCTGATCGAGCCGGCATAGCTGCCCTGCATGGTGTGGATGACGATGTAGTTGATCGGGTACGCCGACTCGCGGCTGGAGACCGTGTAGTTCGACGAGTTGGCCGGCACCCAGGCCGCCGGGCCGTAGTCGGTGCTCAGGGTGCCGAAGTCGCCGGTGCCCAGCGGCGCGACGTCGGCGTACCGGCCCCGCTGGGGTGCCACCGGACGGCCGTCCACGCTGACCTCGCCGCCGGCCGTGGTCGCGATGAAGCCCCTGGCGAGCAGGTCGAACACGGAGTCGGCGTACAGCCGGGCGGTGGCCGCGTCCGTCGAGCCGCCGTAGCGGGCGATCGGGCCGTACCACTGGTTGACGTCGTCGCGCTGCGCCGCGGTGAGCCCGGCCTCGTCGGCGTAGGAGCGCAGCACCGCCGCCGCGCCGGCCACGTTCGCCGCGTCCCGGGTACGCAGTTCGGCGCGGTCCAGCCGGGTCCGGCGCGCGGCCTCGTCGAGGGTCCGCACCTTCGGGTTGCTGGTCAGGTGCATCACGCCGTATCCGCCGGAGACGCTGGGCTCGCCGCCGTGGCCGTCCAGGCGGGTCTCGGCGTACCCGAGCGCGGCGAGCAGGTCGCGCGGCACGTCGGAGGCGGTGGCGGCCCGGTCGAAGGCGGCGGCGAGCGGCTGCGCGCCGTGCTGTGGCGCGGCCTGGGCCGGCTGGCCGGTCAGGCCGATCATGAGGATCATGGCGCCGCCGAGCAGGTGGCTCACCCGACGCGAGGGTCTCCGAATCGTCACAGGCACTCCTCGTCCACTACAGGGGGCGACTGGCTCACGTCGCCGGTTCGCCGCACCCTATAGCGTGACGTTCGTCTATGTCGATACCTTGCATCAATGGGCCCTTTGATGAAGACTTCCTTCAGGTGTGCGGCATGTCCGGCAGTCGCGCCGCCCGCCGCGGGCCGCCCGCCGCCGCGCCCCGGCCCGTTCCGGAGGCGGTGTCCACCGCGCTCGGCGATCACCCCTCGGCCCGGTCGGCGTGAGCTGCCCCCGTACCGTCGCGGTGTTGCCCGGCGCGCCACGGCCGGGCAGCATCGGGCGGATGCCGCCCTCCGACCTGCTGCGCGTCCGCGACCTGGTGCCCGACTTCCTCGCCTGCGCCGAGGGGCGCCGGTCCGCGTCGCCGGAGCCGTGG
>NZ_LEKG01000148.1:0-21223 GCF_001029515.1 Micromonospora sp. RV43
GGGTGGGGTGGCGGTCCTGCCCCGTGCCGGGACCGCCGGCCCACCCACGCGAGGGTGGACCGGCGAGACGAGCGGAACTCATCGCTGCGGCGGAAGATTTTCCTCCGGGACTGCCACGTGCAGGCGGATCTGGGGGACCAGCATGTCGTCCACGTCCAGCGCGCGGGCTGCTCCGTCCGGCTCCCAGCCGGTCGAGCCGAGGAACTTCCGGGTCGCGGCGTCGGCGTCGAACGCCCACGCCACCGCCCGGGTCATACCGTCGGCGCGCCAGTGGTCGACGGCCGCGGCGAGCAGCCGGCTGCCGTGCCCGCGCCGCCCCCACCGGGGCTCGACCAGCAGATCCGTGACCGCGGCGACGTCCGAGCCGAGCGCCTCGGCCGGCTCGTCGGGGGCGAGCGCGTCGGCGTCGGCCGGACCGGAGGCGACGAACCCCACCAGATAGGATTGCGCCGCCTGTTCGACGGCGACCAGCACCCGGTGCGCGCCCGAGGGCGGCTCCTGCACCGCCGCACTCCACCGCCGCGCGAGGTACGCCTCGTCGAGGTTGTCGAGCACGTGCCGTGGCAGGATCCGGCGGTACGCGACCCGCCAGGTCGCGAGCTGGATGCGTGCGATCTCGCCGGCGTCCTCGGGACGCGCGGGCCGGACGTAGCCTGCAGCCATGGCACGTGAGCCTACGCAGGGCGAGGAGGGTGACGGTGGCGCAGGGTGCCGGGCGGACGATCACGCAGGTCGTCGCCGTGGTGGCGCTCGCCGCGGCGGTCACCGTGTTCCTCTCCGTGGCGGCGGTGCGGCACGGCTTCTTCGACCTCCAGGTCTACTACGGCGCGCTGACCTACTGGGCGCGTGACGGCGGGGAGATCTACGACTTCCTGCGCCCCGGCACGCAGTACGGCTTCACCTATCCACCGTTCGCCGCACTGGTGATGCTGCCGATGGCGTACCTGCCGTGGGGCGCGGCGATCGTGGTGAGCGTGACCGCGACGGTGCTGGCGAGCGCCGTGGTGATCTGGCGGCTGCTGGACCCGGTGGCCCGCCGGTCCGGCTGGACCCGCTGGTTCGCGCTCGCTGTGGCGCTCTGCCTGGCCGCCGCGTACGAGCCGATGCGCGAGACGGTCAACTTCGGCCAGGTCAACATGCTGCTGCTGTTCCTGGTGGCGGTGGACCTGCTGTGGCTGCTGCCGGCGCGCAGCCGCTGGGCGGGCGTGGGCATCGGCCTGGCCACCGCGATCAAGCTGACGCCCGGCATCTTCATCGTCTACCTGCTGGTCACCGGCCGCTGGCGGGCCGCCCTGACCACAGTCGGCACGGCCGCCGTCGCCACGCTCGTGGCCGCCGGTCTCTTCCCCGACGCGTCCCGGGAGTTCTGGACCGAGGCGCTGTGGAACACCGACCGGGTCGGTGAACTGGCGTTCGTCTCCAACCAGTCGCTGCGCGGGGTGGTGGCCCGGCTCGACCCGCAGCACCCGAGCACGATCGCCTGGCTGGTGCTCGTACTCCTGACGCTCGTGGTGTGGGCGTGGCGTTCGCGGGCGGCGGTGGCCGCCGGCGACGAGGCCACCGGCCTGGCCCTCACCGGTGCCGTGATGTGCCTGGTCAGCCCGGTCACCTGGGTGCACCACCTGGTCTGGCTGCTGCCCGGCCTGATCCTGCTCGTCGACAACGGCATGGCGGCGCCCGCGCGCAGCCGCCGGCGCCGTCTGCTGCTGGCCGCCGCGTTGATCGGGTACGCGCTGCTGTGCAGCCGGATCGTCTGGTCCTGGGAGAAGGACTTCACTGGCGTGGACGGCTTCCTCGGCAGCAACACGTACGTGTGGATCAGCCTGGCGCTGCTGCTCGGGCTGCCGGTCCGGCGCTGGCTCACGCCGGCCGGCGGCGGGCGTCCCGGCGACGGCGTCCCGGCCGGGTCAGCCTCCGGTGGTGTACCGCAGCTCGCGGAGCAGGATCGGGGTGCGGCCACCGGACAGCGGCACCGGGTAGGCGGACTCCTCACCGTCCGGTGAGTGCCCGGCCCGCTCGTAGAAGCGGCGGGCCCGGGCGTTGTCGGCGAGCACCCAGAGCCGGTACCCGGTCCAGCCCCGCTCGGCCAGGCCGTCCCGGGCCGCCGCGAGCAGCGTCCGGCCGGCGCCCGAACCCCAGTGCGCCGGTTCCAGGTAGATCGCCAGCAACTCGCCGTGCGCCGGGTCGAGGTCGCCGCGGTCCTGGTTGTTCCGGTACGGCCCGAACGTGGTGAACCCGACGATCGTGCCGCCGTCCACGGCGACGAGCGTGGTGAACGGGTGCTCCGGGTCGGCGGTGCCGAGGTCGCGGCGGCGCTGCGCCCAGGCGCGCGGGTTCAGCCGGCTCAGCACCTCCTCGGGCATGATCCCGGCGTACCCGGCCTGCCAGCCGTGGACGTGCACCCGGGCGATGGCCTCGGCGTCGTCCGGTTCCTCCCGGCGAATGGTGAGCACCTGTCCGTTCTATGCCCCGACGGGCGATCGGTCCAGCCGCCGCTCCCGATGTCGTACCGCTGGATTAGGGTCGCCGACGATGGCCGTACCGGAATCGCTCTCCCTCGCCCAGGCCCGCCGGATCGCCCTGGCCGCCCAGGGCTTCGCCGACCCGGCGCCTTCAGGCGTGCCCACCCGCCGCCACCTGCGCCGGGTGCTCGACCGGGTCGGGCTGATCCAGATGGACTCGGTGAACGTGCTCCAGCGCGCGCACTACCTGCCGCTCTACAGCCGGCTCGGGCCGTACCCGACCGCCCTGCTGGACACCGCCGCCTACCGCCGCCCGCGTGAGCTGTTCGAATACTGGGCGCACGAGGCGTCGCTGGTCCCGGTGGGGCTGCACCCGGCGTTGCGCTGGCGGATGGCGAAGGCCCGCGACGAGGCGTGGGGCGGCATGCGCCGGATCGCCGAGGAGCAGCCCGAGCTGGTCGCCTGGGTCCGTGACGAGGTGGCCGCCCGGGGGCCGCTGACCGCGGCCGAGATCGAGCACGACGCCCCGCGGGAGACCGGCAACTGGGGCTGGAACTGGTCGGCCGTGAAGCGGGCGCTGGAGTTCCTGTTCTGGGCCGGCGAGGTCACCGCCGCCGACCGCACCAACTCGTTCGCCCGCCGCTACGACCTGCCCGAGCGGGTGCTCCCGGCCGCCGTGCTGGACGCGCCCACCCCGGGTGACGCCGAGGCGCACCGGTCGCTCGTGTCGATCGCCGCCCGCTCGCTCGGCGTCGCCGCCGAGACGGACCTGCGCGACTACTTCCGGCTGCCGGTCGCCGGGGCGCGGCGGGCGGTGGCCGAGCTGGTCGAGGCGGGCGAACTGACCCCGGTCACGGTGCAGGGCTGGCGGCAGCCGGCCTACCTGCACGCCGACGCGCGGCTGCCCCGCTGGGTACGCGGCAACACGCTGGTCAGCCCGTTCGACCCGCTGGTCTGGGAGCGGGCGCGCACTGAGCGGCTGTTCGGCTTCACCTACCGGATCGAGATCTACGTGCCGGCGCCCCAGCGGGTCTACGGCTACTACGTGCTGCCGTTCCGCCAGGGCGAGCGCTTCACCGCCCGCGTCGACCTGAAGGCCGACCGGAAGGCCGGGGCGCTGCTGGTGCCGGCCGCCTGGGTCGAGCCGGGCGCCGATCCGGGGGAGACGGCAGTGGCGCTCGCCGCCGAGCTCTACCGGCTGGCCGGCTGGCTCGGCCTGGACGCGGTCGCCCCGCCCGCCGCGGGCGACCTCGCGGGGCCGCTGGCCGCCGCGCTGGTGGGCGTGGCCGGTGTACGGTGAGCGCGTGACGAGCGTTGACCGGCCTGCCACCGCGCCCGACCCGCACACCGAGCCGCACGGGCACGTGCAGCCGGAGTCCGGATCACCGTCGCACGCGCACGATCACACCCTGGCGCCCGCGTTCGCGCACGCCGGAGCGCACACCCCTGCCGGAGCGCCGGGAGCGCCCGGAGCGCCGTGGCCGGGTTACCCGGTGGCGTACCAGCCGGTCGAGGCCGACCGGTTCACCCGGATGGTGCTGCGCCTGCACGCCCGCGCCCCACGCTGGGCGGTGCCGCTGGCCGCGCTCGGCTGCGTCGGCCTCGGCATCGCGTACGCCCTGATCAGCGACCCGACCCGCAGCGACCCGGACGCCGCGCCGACCTGCCTGCTCAAGCTGACCACGGGGCTGGACTGCCCGGGCTGCGGCGGCACCCGCGCGCTCTGGTACGTGCTGCACGGCGACCTGCCCGCCGCCGCCCGGCACCACTTCCTGTTCGTCTTCGCGCTGCCGTTCCTGGCCTGGCTCTTCGTGGCCTGGGCCGGCAACCGGGCGTTCGGCTGGAAGCTGCCCGAGGTCCAGTTCAGCCCCAAGGTCATCGGCGTGTTCCTGGCCGCGTGGGGGGTCTTCTCGGTCGTCCGCAACCTGCCCTGGGCACCCTTCACCTCGCTCTACGTCTAGCGCTCTCCGCCCTCTCCGCCGGAGCGTTCCCGCTATCCGGGTTCGATGTTCCGCAAAGCGCCCGCTGGCCGGCCGCGTGCCCGATTTCCACGCCGGGCGCGGGCCAACTACAGTCGCAGGAATGCCGGAGATGGTTCAGCCCCAGGTCAAGTTGATCGCGTGGACCCAGTTCCAGGCGCCCGAAGAGGTGCCCTGGTCCACCGACGCCGACGGTGGGCAGGCGCTCGCCGAGTTCGCCGGCCGGGCCTGCTACCAGAGCTGGAAGAAGCCGAACCCGGCCACCGCCACCAACGCCGGTTACCTGGCGCACATCCTGGAGGTCGGCCACCTGAGCGTGCTGGAGCACGGCTCGGTGAGCTTCTACTTCAGCGGCGTCTCCCGCTCGTTCACCCACGAGCTGATCCGGCACCGGCACTTCTCCTACTCCCAGCTCTCCCAGCGCTACGTGCCCGAGCGGGACGCGGCGATGGTCGAGCCGTCGGTGATCGCCGACGACCCGGAGCTGCACAAGAAGTTCGTCGAGGCCACCGACGCGGCGGTGCGGGCGTACACCGAGTTGCTGGAAGGGCTGGAGGCCCGCTTCACCGACGAGCCCAACCCGACGCTGCGCCGCAAGCAGGCCCGCCAGGCGGCCCGGGCGGTGCTGCCGAACGCCACCGAGACCCGGATCGTGGTGACCGGCAACTACCGGGCCTGGCGGCACTTCGTGAAGATGCGCGCCACCGAGCACGCCGACGTGGAGATCCGCGAGCTGGCGGTGGAGTGCCTGCGCCAGCTCAAGGGTGTCGCGCCGAACGTCTTCGCCGACTTCGTGATCTCCACCCTGCCCGACGGCTCCGAGGTGGCTGCGTCGCCGCACGCGGAGTGACTCGTCGCCCTTCGCCGCCGGGCCACCGGCGGCCGTCCGCTAGGTTGTGAGCATGACGCACGACCACTCCGCCGCCCCGAGCCGGGGCGCGTCGCGCCCGTTCGGGCGAGTGATGACGGCCATGGTGACCCCGTTCACGCCGGACGGCGGCCTGGATCTCGACGGCGCCGCCCGGCTGGCCGAATATCTCGTCGACGAGCAGGGTAACGACGCGCTGGTGCTCAACGGCACCACCGGCGAGTCCCCGACCACCACGGAGGCGGAGAAGGAGTCGCTGATCCGCACCGTGGTCGAGGCGGTCGGCGACCGGGCCCGCATCGTCGCCGGTGTGGGCACCAACGACACCCGGCACACAGTCGAGCTGGCCACGCAGGCCGAGAAGGCCGGTGCGCACGGCCTGCTGGTGGTCACGCCGTACTACAACAAGCCGCCGCAGGCCGGGCTGCTGCGACACTTCACCACAGTCGCGGACGCCACCGGCCTGCCGGTCATGCTCTACGACATCCCGCACCGCGCGGGCGTGGCGATCGCCACCGAGACGCTCGTCAAGCTGGCCGAGCACGGCCGGATCGTCGCGGTGAAGGACGCCAAGGGCGACCTGTTCGCCACGTCGGAGGTGCTCAGCCGCACCGACCTGGCCTACTACAGCGGCGAGGACGCGCTCACCCTGCCGATGCTGTCGATCGGCGCGGTCGGCGTGGTCGGCACCTCCACCCACTTCACCGGCGCGCTGACCAAGCAGATGATCGAGGCGTTCGAGGCGGGCGACAACGCCGGTGCGCTCGCCCTGCACCGGCGGTTGCTGCCGCTCTACACCGGCATCTTCCGCACCCAGGGCACGATCCTGGTCAAGGCCGGCCTGGGGGCGCAGGGTCGCCCGGCCGGCCCGGTGCGGCCGCCGCTCGTCGACGCCACCGGTGACGAACTGGCCCAGCTGCGCGCCGACTGCGCCGCGGCGGGCCTGCCCCTGCCCGAATGAATCAACGACACGACGGACGCCGCGCGACGGCGTCGCAGAATGAGGTGACGCGTGACCGAGGCGCACATCGAGGGTGAACTGCCCCCGCCGCTGCCCGAGGGCGGCCTGCGGATCATCCCGCTCGGCGGACTCGGCGCCATCGGCCGGAACATGACCGTCTTCGAGTACGACGGCAAGCTGCTGATCGTCGACTGCGGGGTGCTGTTCCCCGACGTCGAGCAGCCGGGCGTGGACCTGATCCTGCCCGACTTCGGCCCGATCCTGGACCGGCTGGCCGACGTGCAGGCGATCGTGCTCACGCACGGCCACGAGGACCACATCGGCGCGGTGCCGTACCTGCTCGCGCACAAGCCGGACATCCCGCTGGTGGGCTCGCAGTTCACGCTCGCGCTCGTCGAGGCGAAGCTGGCCGAGCGGCGGATCCAGCCGTACACGCTGACCGTGCGGGAGGGCGGCCGGGAACGGCTGGGCCCGTTCGAGTGCGAGTTCTTCGCGGTGAACCACTCGATCCCGGACGCGCTGGCGGTGGCCATCCGTACGCCGGCCGGCCTGGTGCTGCACACCGGCGACTTCAAGATGGACCAGCTTCCGCTCGACGGGCGGATCACCGACCTGGCCGGGTTCGCCCGGCTCGGCGCCGAGGGCGTCGACCTGCTGCTGTCCGACTCGACGAACGCGGAGATCCCCGGGTTCGTCACGCCGGAGCGGGAGATCGGCCCGGTCCTCGACTCGATCTTCGCGAAGGCCAAGGGGCGGATCATCGTCGCCTCGTTCGCCTCGCACGTGCACCGGGTGCAGCAGGTCTTCGACTCGGCCGTCGAGCACGGCCGCAAGGTGGCGCTGATCGGCCGGTCCATGGTCCGCAACATGGGCATCGCCCGCGACCTGGGCCTGCTCAACATCCCGCCCGGCCTGGTGGTCGGGATCGAGGAGGCCACGAATCTGCCGCCCGAGCAGATCGTGCTGATGTCCACCGGTTCGCAGGGCGAGCCGATGAGCGCGCTGGGCCGGATGGCCAGCGGCGACCACCGGCACATCACCATCGCCCCTGGCGACACGGTGGTGCTGGCGTCCTCGCTGGTGCCCGGCAACGAGACCTCGGTCTACCGGGTGATCAACCGGCTCGCCCGGGCCGGCGCCGTGGTGGTGCACAAGGACGTCGCGAAGGTGCACGTCTCCGGCCACGCCCCGGCCGGTGAGCTGCTCTACCTGCTCAACGTGGTACGCCCGAGCAACCTGATGCCGGTGCACGGCGAGTGGCGGCACCTGCGGGCGCACGCCCGGCTCGGCATCGAGTCCGGCGTCGCGCCGGACCGGGTCGTGCTCTGCGAGGACGGCGACGTGGTCGACCTGGTCGAGGGCCGCGCCAGCCTGGTCGGGCGGGTCAAGAGCCGGTACGTCTACGTCGACGGTCTCGCCGTCGGCGACGTCAGCGAGTCGCTGCTCACCGAACGCCGGATCCTGGGCGACGGCGGGTTCATCGCCGCGACAGTCGTGGTCGACTCGGTCACCGGCAAGGTGGTCGCCGGCCCGACCGTCTCGGCGAAGGGCTTCTCCGAGGACCCGGAGGCGTTCAACGCGGTGGTCCCGCTGGTCACCGAGGCGCTGAACCGGGCCGCCGCGGACGGCATCACCGACCCGCACCAGCTCCAGCAGATCGTCCGCCGCACTGTGGGCCGCTGGGTCAACGACGCGTACCGCCGTCGGCCCATGATCGTCCCGACCGTCGTCGAGGTCTGACCCGACCGCGCCGCGCGCCGGTCCACCGTCCGCGGTGGGCCGGCGCCGTCGCTTTCCGGGTACGTCCCGACACGCGGTGTCGAAACGTGGTGACCGCACTCATCCGATCGGCGTCCGTCTCCGTACCTCCCGATGGCCGGCGTGCCCCTGCGCCGGTCGGGAGGAGCGTGGCGGATGGACCGCAGACGGATGACAGCCATCGGCGTACTGGTGGCGGCGGCCGGGTTGACGGCGGCGGTGACCGTACCGTCGTTCGCCGGTGAGGAACCCCGGCGGGCCGCGCCGGCGGCCGACGGCGTCGCCCCGGAGGTCCTGGACGCGATGGGCCGCGACCTCGCGCTGACCCGCGACCAGGCGGTGAAGCGGCTGCGGACCGAGCGGTGGGCGGCCGGCACCGTCACCCGGCTGCGCGGCGAACTCGGCGCCGGTTACGGCGGAAGCTGGCTCAGCGCGGACGGCGCCACGCTCACCGTGGCGGTGGCCGACCCGGCCGGCGAGGCGCGGGTACGGGCCGCGGGCGCGGTCCCGAAGCGGGTGGCCCGCGGCGTCGCCGAGCTGGACGCGGTGAAGAGCCGGCTGGACGCGGCGGGCGCCGACGCCAGCCCGGACGTCGCCGGCTGGTACGTCGACGTGGCAGACAACGCGGTGGTCGTGATCGCCCGGCCGGGCGCGGAGGCCGACGGCCGACGGCTCGCCGCCGCCGCCGGGTCGAAGGCCGCGATGGTCCGGGTGCGGACCGCCGACGAGGCCCCGCGCCCGCTGTTCGACGTGCGGGGCGGCGACGCCTACCTGATCAACAACGCGGGCCGCTGCTCGGTCGGCTTCTCGGTGGTCGGCGGGTTCGTCACCGCCGGGCACTGCGGCCGGCCGGGGGACCGCACCACCGGATCCAACCGGGTCGCCCAGGGCACGTTTGCCGCGTCCTCGTTCCCGGGTGACGACTGGGCGTTCGTGCGGGTGAACGCCGACTGGACGCCGCAGGGCGTGGTGACCGACTTCAACGACGGCGGCACGGTGGCGGTGAACGGCTCCACCGAGGCGCCGGTGGGCGCGTCGATCTGCCGGTCGGGCTCCACCACCGGCACCCGCTGCGGCCTGATCCAGGCGAAGAACGCCACAGTCAACTACCCGGAGGGCACCGTCACCGGGCTGACCCGGACGAACGTCTGCGCCGAGCCGGGTGACTCCGGCGGCGCGTGGCTCTCCGGCGACCAGGCGCAGGGCGTCACGTCCGGCGGATCCGGTGACTGCACCCGGGGCGGCACCACGTTCTTCCAGCCGGTCAACGAGATCCTCCAGCGCAACAACCTGACGCTCGTCACCGCCGGCGACCAGCCCGCGCCCACGCAGCCGCCTGCGGGCGGCGGCGAGACCACCCCGCCCGTGACCGCCGAGCCCACCCCGCCGGCGGACGACACCGAGTGCTCCGGCCAGGTGAGCCGGACCGGCCGGATCGCCGCCGGACGGACCCAGGTCCAGCCGGACGGGCGCTTCTACCGGGTGCCCGACGGCACCCAGGAGGCGTGCCTGTCCGCGCCGGACGGCGCCCGGGTGGTGCTGGAGCTGCAACGCTTCACCGGCGGCGCGTTCCGCACCGTGGCCCGCGCGGCCACCGCCGACGGCACGGCCCGCCTGACCGCCGAGACCCAGGCCGGTGCGTACCGGTACCGCGTCGTCGGGTTGTCCGGCTCCGGCGAGTACACGCTGGCGTTCTCCGCCCGCTGACCGCCGCACCCAGACCGCGGCCCCCGATCACCACCGCCCGGTGGTCGGGGGCCGCGCCGCGTGTCAGGGCAGCGCGGCGACCGCTTCGGCGTACGCGGTGCCGGTGCGGACCGCGGCGGCCACCAGCACCGCGAGCTGCGCCGGGGCCACCCCGCAGGACAGGTCGGTGGAGATGCCCGCGGCCAGCACGAGCGTCCCGTCGCCGGGCTCGTGCACGTACGCGGCGGGCAGCAGCCGGTCGTGGTTCCAGGCGTTGCAGAACGCGTACGCCTCGGCGCGCCGACCGGCCGGCAGCCGCCGCTCCGCCACCACCCGGGCGTGCAGCACGTCGCCGTCTCGGCCGAGCAGGCGGAACTGGATCGTGGCCTCGCCCCACCGCCCGGCGAGCGTGCCGTCCGGCTCAGGCGTGTACGGCTCGCCCCGGGCGTCGAGCGCGGCGGCGAGCAGCGCCGCGTCCAGCGGGGCCGGTTCCTCCGGCCCGGGCAGCAGGGGTTCGGCCGGATCATCGGCGTCCGGCTCCTCGTCGAACTCGCTCTCGGCAGCCAGCGACACCGGCGCGGCGAGTGGCCGTTCGGCCAGCCAGGAGGCGATCCGGCCGGACTGGTGCCCGGTGCCGTTGCGGGCGTCGAAGCTGCCGGCGAGCGCCGTCGCCAGCGCCTGCAACTGCGTACCGAGCGTCGCCACGTCCACCTCGGCCGCCGGCCGGGAACCGTGCCCCGGGCGGTGGATGCGCCGCCCGCCCAGCCCGGCCTCGGCGGCCAGTCCGCACAGCAGCGCGCCCGCCGCCGCGAACTCCATCGCGGCCAGGTCGTCGGCCGGGCGGTCCAGCTCGGGCAGCTGCTCGGTCAGGATCTCCAGCCCACGGTGCAGGTAGCCGCCTAGCGCACAGAAGCGCAGGTGCGCGGCGAGCAGCGGGAACGCCGTCCGCTCGCTGCGATGCCGGCGGTACGCGCGCACGTGCGCCCGGGCCGCCCGCGTCACCGCGCCGGTACGCAGCCACGGCAGCAGCCCCACGGCGAGCGCCCGTTCCGGCTGGTCGGTGCAGGTCGTCGCCCCGGCGGCTGCCGCCTGCCGTTCGCCCCGCCGGGTCGGTGGCGCCTGCGGCTCGACCCAGCCGGTCAGCGCGGGCGCCAGCGCCGCCAGTGCCGCGTCCGGCTCGCCCCAGCCGGCCAGCAGGTCGGCCCGCCGCGCCGGGGCGCACCCCGCACACCCGCCCACCGGGTCGTTCGCGTCCGCCGCCGACCAGCGCTCGTACGCCCTCCGGGCGGCCGGCTCGTCGCCGAGGTGGTCGGCGAGCCGGCAGCGCAGCTCCGCCACCGGCGCGGCGTCCTCGCCCAGTTCCCCGGCGAGCGCGTCCAACAGGGACCGGGCCTGGTCCAGACCCACCCGGGGCGTGCCGAACGACGCCTCCACCGCCTGCCGCTGGTGCCGGCGCAACCGGGTCAGCTCGTCCGGGCGGGCGTCCAGCAGCCCGGGGTGCCCGTCCAGCGTGGTCCGCATCCGCCGGACCGGCTCCACCGCCCGCCACCGCTCGCCCCGGTGCAGGTACGCCTCGACCAGCGCGAACCGTGCCGACAGGGCGGTACGCGGGTCGCCTGTGGCGTCCGCCCGCGACGCGATCCGCTCCAGCTCGGCGCAGCGCTCCGCGCCGTCGGGCCGGTCCCGGGCGTCGGCGAGCGCGGCGGCCAGCCCCCGGTCTCGTGCCGTGGTCACCGGAGCGTCCCGCCGGCCAGCTCGTCGACGGCGGCGGCGAGCTGGCACCCGGTGGTCACGCCACAGTCGACGAGCCGGTCGAGCTGGTGCGGCGTCACCCCGCGCTCCAGGTCGGTGGTGACCTCGCCGCACACCTGGGCCGACCCGTCGTCGGCGACGTGCACGTACGCCTTGGGCCAGAGCCGGTCGTGGTTCCACGTGTTGCAGAAGGCGTGCAGCTCGGGCACGCGTTCGATGCCGAAGTGGTCCGCGACGACTGTGCGTACCTGGAGCAGCTCACCGGCCACGCCCCGGCGGTGGAACCAGATCAGGTTCCGCTCCCAGCGGCCCACCAGCGCGCCGTCGGGTTCCTCGACCACCGCGTACCCCCGGTGGCCGAGGACGGCGGCGATCAGCTCGCCGGTCAGCGGGCGCAGTTCCTGCGGGTGTCCGGCCAGCGGACCGTCCGGACCGTCCTCGATCTCCGGCGACGCCATCGGGCATCCCTTCTGAGGCGAATAACACAAACGACGGTCCGACCCGTGCTGCGACGCGCGGACACGACCCGGAAAAGCGGCGATCCACCGGGTGCCGCCGTTACCGTGACTCTATGGCGGGCCGTACCTCTCAGGCGAGCCGGCGGCGCGGCGCGTCGCCGCGTGGCACCACGAACAACCGCGCCCGGCAACCGGCGAAGAAGGCGGCGGCGCGGAAACCGGCGCGTCGGCGCCCGGCTCCCGGGCCGAGCCCGGCCGCGTTCGTCGGCCGGGCGGTCGGCGCCGTCTGGATGGGACTTGCGCACACGGTCGGCTGGACGTTCCGGGCGGCCGGGCGGCAGGCCGCGTCCACCCGGGAGCTGGATCCGGAGCACCGCCGCGACGGCGCCGGGCTGCTGCTGTTCGGCCTGGCCATCCTCAGCGCGGTGGGCATCTGGGGCGGCGGCGCCGGGCCGGTGGGCCGGCACCTGGCCGACACCGTACGGCTGTTCATCGGCGCCATCTCGATAATCCTTCCGGTGCTGTTCATGGTCGGCGCGTGGCGGCTGATGCGGACCCCCGCCGATCCCGAGCACCGCGGTCGCGGCCTGGTCGGCTGGGGCTCGATGATGCTGGCGACCGCCGCGATGCTGCACATCGGGCAGAACCCGGTCGACGAGGTCCAGCGTGACTTCGCCGGCGGCCTGATCGGCGCGGGCGTGGGCGACCTTCTGAAGTCCGCGGTGACCGCCTGGGTGGCCATGCCGCTGCTGCTCCTGCTGCTGGTGTTCGGCCTGCTCGTGGTCACCGCGACGCCGATCAACAAGATCCCGGAGCGGCTCGGCCTGCGTGCCGACCCGGCCGGGGCGGACGCCGACGAGGAGTCCGCCGAGGACGAGGCGCCGGCGAAGCCCGCCCGCAAGCGGCCCGCGAAGCGGATGCCGCCGCCGCTGGAGCCGCTGGACCCGGACGACGAGCTGGCAGGCGTCGACCTCCAGGAGACCCTGGTGCTGCCGCGCAAGCCGCCGAAGGTGCCGGCGAACCGCAAGCCGGTCGAGCCGCCGGAGCACTCGCCGCTGCCCACCCGGGCCGAGCAGCTCGCGCTGACCGGGCTCGCCGGCGACTACACGCTGCCGCCGGCGAACCTGCTCGGCAGCGGCGCCAAGCCGAAGAGCCGCAGCAAGGCCAACGACGAGGTGATCGCGGCGCTCACAGGCGTCTTCGAGCAGTTCGACGTGGACGCCGCCGTCACCGGCTTCACCCGCGGCCCGACAGTCACCCGGTACGAGGTGGAGCTGGGCCCGGGCGTCAAGGTCGAGCGGATCACCCAGCTGTCCCGCAACATCGCGTACGCGGTGAAGTCGCCGGACGTGCGCATCCTCAGCCCGATCCCGGGCAAGAGCGCGGTCGGTGTGGAGATCCCGAACACCGACCCGGAGAACGTGTCGCTCGGCGACGTGCTGCGCTCCCGCGAGGCGACGAGCGACCACCACCCGATGGTGGTGGCGCTCGGCAAGGACATCGAGGGCGGCTACGTGGTGGCCAACCTCGCGAAGATGCCTCACATTCTCATTGCGGGAGCCACCGGCGCGGGCAAGTCGTCCTGCCTCAACTCGCTGCTGGTCTCCGTCCTGACCCGGGCCACGCCGGACGAGGTGCGGCTGCTGCTGATCGACCCGAAGCGGGTCGAGATGACCGGCTACGAGGGCATCCCGCACCTGGTCACGCCGATCGTGACCAACCCGAAGAAGGCGGCCGACTCGCTGGAGTGGGTCGTCCGCGAGATGGACATGCGCTACGACGACCTCGCCGCCAACGGGGTCCGGCACATCGACGACTTCAACCGCAAGGTGCGCAACGGCGAGATCAAGGCGCCGCCGGGCAGCGAGCGGGAGATGCGGCCGTACCCGTACCTGCTGGTGATCGTGGACGAGCTGGCCGACCTGATGATGGTCGCGCCGCGCGACGTGGAGGACTCCATCGTCCGGATCACCCAGCTCGCCCGGGCCGCCGGCATCCACCTGGTCCTCGCGACCCAGCGGCCCTCGGTCGACGTGGTCACCGGCCTGATCAAGGCGAACGTGCCGTCCCGGCTCGCGTTCGCCACCTCCTCCCTCGCCGACTCCCGGGTCATCCTGGACCAGCCGGGCGCGGAGAAGCTGCTCGGCCGCGGCGACGGCCTGTTCCTGCCGATGGGCGCGTCGAAGCCGCAGCGCATCCAGGGCGCCTGGGTCACCGAGCGCGAGATCGCCGACGTGGTGAAGTTCTGCAAGGACCAGCGCGAGCCGGAGTTCCGCCCGGACGTGCTCGCCCCGGCGCAGGACAGCAAGAAGAAGATCGACGAGGACATCGGCGACGACCTGGACCTGCTCGTGCAGGCCGTCGAGCTGGTGGTCACCTCGCAGTTCGGGTCGACCTCGATGCTCCAGCGCAAGCTGCGGGTCGGCTTCGCCAAGGCGGGCCGGCTGATGGACCTGATGGAGACCCGGGGCGTGGTCGGCCCGTCCGAGGGCTCCAAGGCCCGCGACGTGCTGGTCAAGCCGGACGAACTGGAGGAGGTCCTGGCCGGCCTGCGTGGCGGCGAGGACTGACCCGTACATGCGAACGGGCCCGCCGGTCGTCCCGGCGGGCCCGTTCGCGGTTCGGCGGTCTCAGTTGGTGAGGACCACGTAGCTGATGATCATGCCGATCACGGCGCCGGCGACGCTCGCGGCGGCGGCGTACCAGCCCAGCGGCTTGTCACCGAGGACCGCGCCGACGATGCCGAGCACGAGGCCGACCAGGCCGAACAGCGGCGGCAGGATGAAGATCGCGATGGCCGCGAAGACGAACGCGATGATCGTGCAGATCCGGGCGGCGCTGCTGCGCGGACGGGCGGTGGCGTGGATGTCGGCCATGGTTTCCTCCGTGGGTGATCTCGCTACGTGTCGACGGGAGATCGGGTACCCCGGCCGCCGTACCGTCCAAACCGGAGGCGGCATCGATCAGGCGAACAGCTTCAGTCCGATCACACCGGCCACCACCAGCAGCAGGCAGGCCACGCGCGGCAGGTTGACCGGCTCGCCGAGCGCGAGCATGCCGACCAGCGCGGTACCCACGGCGCCGATGCCGACCCACACCGCGTAGCCGGTGCCGACCGGGATGTCGCGCAGCGCGTACGCCAGGCCGGACATGCTGCCGACCAGGGTGACGGCGAAGACGGCGGAGGGGAGCGGACGGGTGAAGCCGGCGCTGCGGTCCAGCGCGATCGCCCACGCGGTCTCCAGGAGTCCGGAGATCACCAGCACGATCCAGGCCATGGGACATCACCTCTGACGGGCGGGCCCGGCGCGGAGCGGGCCGGGCGACGGTTAGGTCACGCGGGGCGTCTTGGCCTGACCGGGTACGCCCACCACTCGTCCGGGACGGCCCGCGGGCCGTCGTGGCCGACGGTAGCACCGGGCGGGCCGGGTCGGCGGCGGGGTGAGAAAGCCCACCATGAGTGGAGTTGACGTCAACTTCAGGTTGCACGATGGAACGCATGACCGTGCTCTTCTCCGACGACGACGTCGCGGCCGCCGTGGACGCACCGCTCACCGTCGCGGCCATGCGCGACGCGCTGCTGGCCGCGCACGCCGGGCGGCTCATCGCCCCGCCCCGGGCGTCTGCGCCGCTGGGCGGGGGCCGGATGGTGCTCACCGCCGGGCACCTCACCGGGCAGTGGTACGGCTTCCGCTCGTACGACACGTTCGGCCACCCGGAGAGCGGTCAGCTCGTCGTGCTGCACGACGCGGCCACCGGCGCGGTACGCGCCATCGCCGTCGGCGAGGAACTCGGCTCCCGGCGTACCGGAGGACTCGGTGGCGTGGCGGTGGACGCCCTGGCCCGCGCGGACGCCGCCACGATCGGCGTGGTGGGGTCCGGCCGGCAGGCGTGGACCCAGGTCTGGGCCGCGGCGGCGGTCCGGCCGCTGCGCGAGGTGACGGTGTTCAGCCGCTCGGCGGCCCGGCGGGACGCGTTCGCCGCGCGGGTCCGCGCCGAGCTGGGTGTGCCGGCCCGCGCCGTCGGCTCGGCCGCCGCCGCGGTACGCGACCGGGACGTCGTGATGCTCGCCACCACCAGCACCGTCCCGGTGCTCGACGCCGCCGACCTGGCCCCCGGCACCCACGTCAACACCGTCGGCTTCAAGCAGGTCGACAGGCACGAGTTCGGCCCCGACCTGCTCGACGCCGCCGACCTGCTGGTCACCGACTCACCCGGGCAGGCAGCCGCGTACGTCCCGCCGATGCTCGCCGCCGTCGAGCCGTACGCCGGGCGGCTGCGCGACCTGGGCGCGGTGCTGGCCGGCGCGGCTCCCGGCCGGACCACCGCGGACCAGATCTCGGTCTTCTGCTCCACCGGCCTGGCCGGCACGGAGGTGTTCCTCCTCGATCGGCTGGCCCGGGTGGCCGTGTCCGCGCGCTGACCCTGGCCGGACGGGTGCGCGGCGCACCGGAACCGGCCCGGTACCCTCGGATGGTGTCTGCCTCCTCCTCCACCCCGCGATCCGACGGGCGCCGCGTCGCCCTGCTGACCCTCGGCTGCGCCCGCAACGAGGTCGACTCGGAGGAGTTGGCCGCCCGGCTGCACGCCGACGGATGGCAGGTCACCACCGACGGCGAGGGCGCCGACGTGGTGGTGGTGAACACGTGCGGGTTCGTCGAGAAGGCCAAGCAGGACTCGATCCAGACGCTGCTGGCCGCCGCCGACACCGGCGCGAAGGTCGTCGCCGCCGGGTGCATGGCCGAGCGGTACGGCCGTGAGCTGGCCGACAGTCTCCCCGAGGCGCAGGCCGTGCTCAGCTTCGACGACTACCCGGACATCGCCGCCCGCCTCGACTCGGTGCTCGCCGGCGAGGCGATCGGCGCGCACACCCCCCGCGACCGGCGGGAACTGCTGCCGCTGACCCCGGTGAAGCGCCGCGACGCGGCGGTGTCGCTACCAGGGCACGGCACCCCGGCCCGGGTCGCACCGGAGACCGACGCGCACACCCCGGCCCACCTGCGGCAGGTGCTGCGGCACCGGCTCGACACCGGCCCGGTGGCCTCGCTGAAGCTCGCCAGCGGCTGCGACCGGCGGTGCGCGTTCTGCGCCATCCCTGCCTTCCGCGGCGCTTTCGTCTCGCGTACCCCGGACGAGCTGCTCGCCGAGGCCGAGTGGCTGGCCAAGAGCGGGGTCCGCGAGCTGGTGCTGGTCAGCGAGAACTCCACCTCGTACGGCAAGGACCTGGGCGATCCCCGCGCGCTGGAGAAGCTGCTGCCGCAGCTCGCCGCGATCGACGGGATCGTGCGGGTCCGCGCCAGCTACCTCCAGCCCGCCGAGACCCGGCCCGGCCTGGTCGAGGTGATCGCCACCACGCCGGGCGTGGCCGCGTACTTCGACCTGTCGTTCCAGCACTCCAGTGAGCCGGTGCTGCGCCGGATGCGGCGCTTCGGCTCGACCGACCGGTTCCTGGAACTGCTCGCCTCCGCCCGCGCGCTGGCGCCGGACGCGGGCGCGCGCAGCAACTTCATCGTCGGCTTCCCCGGCGAGACGAAGCAGGACGTGGCCGAGCTGGTCCGGTTCCTGACCGAGGCGCGGCTGGACGCGATCGGCATGTTCGACTACAGCGACGAGGACGGCACCGAGGCCGCCGGCCTGACCGGCAAGGTCTCCGCCGCCACGATCAAGCGGCGGTACGACAAGCTCAGCGCGCTGGCCGACGAACTCTGCTCGCAGCGCGCCGAGGAACGCCTCGGCGCGACGGTGGAGGTGCTCGTGGACTCGACCGCCGACGGGGTGGTGGAGGGGCGGGCCGCCCACCAGGCGCCCGAGGTCGACGGCTCGACCACACTCGTCGCGCCCGTCGGCGGCGGCGTCGATCTGGCCGCGCTGCGCCCCGGTGACCTGGTCCGGGCCACGGTGACGGCGACCGAGGGCGTGGACCTGGTCGCCGTACCGGATGAGATGATCTCGGCGGCGCCCGGCGCGGTACGGTGACGGCGGGCCCTGATGGAGCGGGGAAGCCACGTGGGGCGATGCGGGACATGACGGGAGCGGAGTCGACGGCGGCTGCCCCCGTACCGCTGCTCAACGCGGCGAACCTGCTCACCGGCGCGCGCCTGGTGCTGGTGCCGGTCTTCGTGGCCACCGTGATCGCCTCCGGCATGAGCAACGCGGGCTGGCGGACGGCCGCCTGCGTGATCTTCGTGGTGGCCTCCGCGACCGACCTGGTCGACGGCTGGATCGCCCGCCGGTACGAACTGGTCACCTCACTCGGCAAAGTGGCCGACCCGATCGCCGACAAGGCGCTCACCGGCGCCGCCCTGGTGCTGCTCTCCTTCTACGACCGGCTGCCCTGGTGGGTGACCGTGGTGATCCTGGTCCGCGAGCTGGGCATCACCGGGCTGCGCTTCTGGGTGATCCGGCACGGGGTGATCGCCGCCAGCCGTGGTGGCAAGGTCAAGACCGCGCTGCAGATCCTGGCCATCACCTGGTATCTCTGGCCGATGCCGGAGGCGCTCGCCGCGATCGGACCGTGGATCATGGGGGCGGCCGCCGTGGTGCACCGCCTGCACGAGTGCGGCGAGACGCTGGCCACCGTCGAGTCGCTGACCGGCGGCCTGCTCGCCGCCGCGATCGTGGAGATCGCCGGGGTCAGCTCGATCTACCGGGGCGGCATGGTGGTCTACGCCACCGAACTCAAGGCGACGCTCGCCGGCGTACCGGAGGACCTGCTGGCCGACCGCGGCCCGGTCGACCCGGACGTGGCGGCGGCGCTGGCCGAGGGCGGACGGCAGCGGTGCGGCGCCGACTGGGGCCTGGCCACCACCGGCGTGGCCGGGCCGGAGCCGCAGGACGACAAGCCCGTCGGCCTGGTCTACGTGGCGGTCGCCGGACCGGACGGCACCGAGGTGCGCCGGCTCGACCTCAAGGGCGGCCGCGACCACATCCGCTCGGCTGCCGTGATCGAGGCGCTGCGGCTGCTCGCCGACCGCATCGAACTCCCCGCCGACGCCGACGCCGCCGAGGCGGCGGGGGCGGGCCGCCGGTGAGCCCGCGCGGCGCCGACACGCCCGGCGGCGGGATCGCCGGACCTGTCGATCCGCCCGGATTTTCAGAGGCGGGGTGGGATGTCGTCGTGGCGACCAACGGGTACGGTTGCGGGAAGGCTCCGGCGGTCGCCGTCGGCGCCGGGGCGGTCCGCCGCGTCCGGCGCGACGTGTTCCGGCCGGAGATGGTGGTCCCGTTCAGGGGGAGGTGCGATGGTCCTGCTACGCCGGGTGATCGGTGACGCGCTGCGAGCACGCAGGCAAGGGCAGCACCGCACCCTCCGCGAGGTCTCCTCCGCCGCCAACGTCAGCCTCGGCTACCTCTCCGAGATCGAACGCGGCCAGAAGGAACCCTCCAGCGAGCTGCTGGCCGCGATCTGCGACGCGCTCGGCGCCCGCCTGTCCGAGCTGCTGCGCGAGGTGAGCGACACGGTCGCCCTGGCCGAGCAGATGCCCGGCGTGCTGGTGCCGGTGACCGACGAGCGGGTCGAGCCGGCTCCGGTGGGCCCGTCCGCCGTGCGCAAGGCCACCAACCGCGGTGTCCGGCAGGTCACCTCCGACGGCGGGGTCGCCGTCCAGGTCCGGCAGGACTCGCCGCTCAAGGCCACGCTGCGCAGCACCCGCGTACGCCCCGCCGAGCGGGATGTGGTCTGCGCCGCCTGACCCCGGCTGTCACGTCGTGGGCAGTGCTGGCGTTCGCGTCGTACTGTTGATCAGGAGCGTACGGGTGCCGGAGTGGCGTCCGGCTGGGACGATGTAGGCGCGACGCTACTGAGGGGACGAGGCGGAGATGGCGAACCCGTTCGTCAAGGGTTGGAAGTACCTGATGGCGCTCTTCGGCGCGAAGATCGACGAGCACGCCGATCCGAAGGTGCAGATCCAGCAGGCCGTCGAGGAGGCGCAGCGCCAGCACCAGGCGCTGGTGCAGCAGGCGGCAGCGGTGATCGGCAACCAGCGCCAGCTGGAGATGAAGCTGTCCCGGCAGATGACCGAGGTGGAACAGCTCCAGGGCAACGCGCGGCAGGCGCTGGCGGTGGCCGACCAGGCGCGGGGCCGGGGCGACGAGGCCGAGGCCGGGCGCTACGAGCAGACCGCCCAGATGCTGGCCACCCAGCTGGTCTCCGCGGAGCAGGCGCTGGAAGACCTCAAGACGCTGCACGACCAGNGCGCTCGGCGCGGCCGCACAGGCCCGCAAGGCGGTCGAGAACAACTCGATGATCCTCCAGCAGAAGCTGGCCGAGCGCACCAAGCTGCTCAGCCAGCTGGAGCAGGCCAAGATGCAGGAGAGCGTGGCCCGCTCGCTGGAGTCGATGTCGTCGCTCACCGCGCCCGCCAACACCCCCTCGCTGGACGAGGTCCGTGACCGGATCGAACGCCGCTACGCCACCGCGATGGGCCGGGCCGAGCTGGCCGGCAACTCGGTCGAGGGCCGGATGCTGGAGATCCAGAAGGCCACGCTCGACTCGGCCGGATCGGCGAGACTGGAGCAGATCCGGTCGAGCATGGCCGGCGAGCAGCTCGGCAGCCGGTCCGAGACCTCCGCCGTGGGGCAGCCGGCCGATCCGGCAGCCGCAGCCCGTCTCGACGAGATCCGGGCCAGCATGAGCCGGGAACGCGGCACCGGGGAGACCACGACCGGCTGACGGAGGGGCGGACACGATGGCGGACGAACGGGCCCGGCACTTCCGCAGGCTGCGCAGGCTACGCAACTCGGCGCGGCGGTGGAGCGTGCTGGCCGGAGGGCTCGGCGGCGCCGCCGCGGTGCTGACCCCGTACGCCGGACTGGGTCTGGCGGACGCGGCCTGGGCCGGCGCCGCGGGCAGCGCGATCGCGGTGGCCGCCTGGCGCTGGGTCGACCACCGTGCGTTGGCCGCCGTGCCGCCACCGCCCGCCCTCGACCCGGCGGAGGCCGCCGCCCGCTCCCGCGCCCGGCTGGTCGCCGCCGTCGAGCGGCTGCCCGTCGGCCCGGGCGTCGTGGCCGAGGTACGCCGGGTCCGCTCCCGCCTCGCGCTGCGCGGCACCGCCGCGGCCGAGCCGTGGGCCCGGCTGGACCGGGCCGCGCTCACCCTGGCCGGGCTGGCCGGACGGCTGACCGGACTGGCCGAGCCGGCGGTCCGGGAGGCGGCCGAAGCCGATCGTTCACTGCGTGAGCTGGCGACCCGGGTGGCGAGCGTGGAACGCGCGGCGAAGCTGACCCCGCAGAGCACGCTGAACGAGGTGCACGCCACGCTGGTGGCCCAGTTGGAGGACGGGGTGGCCGCGTACGAGCGG
>NZ_LEKG01000149.1:0-20033 GCF_001029515.1 Micromonospora sp. RV43
GAGGGGGACCGGGCCTCGGTGGATCGGGTGGGCGGGTGTTACGGGGTTCCGCCCAGGCGCTTCAGTGCGGCGCTCAGGTTGGTCAGGTCGTTCTGCTGGGTGTTCTTCATCGTCTGCGCGACCGCCAGCACGTCGTCGTCGCCCCCCTCGTCGAGGATGCCGTCGATCATGTGCACCCCGCCGATGTGGTGACGGATCATCATCTGGAGGAAGAGCACGTCGAACTCGCGGCCGCTCGCCGCGCGCAGCTTCGCCATCTCCTCCGGCGTCGCCATGCCCGGCATCAGGCCGTCCTTGATCAGCCCGCCGCCGTCCTTCATCCACGCCATCGGCGCCTGCTCGCCGGTCGGGTCCAGCTTCCAGGACCGCAGCCAGGTCTGCATGGTGCCGATCTCGCCCTGCTGGCCGGTGGCGATGTCCACTCCGACCTGGCGTACCTCGGGGTCCTGGCCCTGGCTGAACGCCAGCAGACCCATCGCCACGGCCTGGTTGTGGTGGGCGGTCATGTCCCGGGCGAACCCGGCCTCCGCCGAGTTCTCACCCGGACGGGTGAGCGTCGGGGTGAGCAGGCCGCCCGCGTACCCGAGGACCAGCCCGACCACGAGGGCGGCGGCCACCGCCAGCAGGCCGTAGCGGCGCACCGCGCCCCGGCCGCCCTGGCCGGCGGCCGGAGCCTCGTCCAGTTCGCTGTCGGTGGTCACCGGAGCGGTCATCGCGGCGTCCTCACTGGGTGGGCTGCTGGGGCATGTTGTTCTGCAGGTTGTCGCGCGGGGCGGTGCCGGTGGCGGTGACGCCCTGGTCGCAGAGCGCGTTCGGGCCCTCGATGGAGGCGTTCACCCGCAGGGTCTTGATGAAGTCGTCGATCCGGCCGTCGTCGGCGTTGTCGACCTTGAGCTGGTAGCCCCAGGCCTGGAGCGAGATCGGCTTGTCCAGCCCCTCGAACGGGCTGAGCATCGTCTTCTCCTTGCCCTGCACCTTGCTGCGGAGCTTCTCCACCTGGTCGGCGGGCAGGTCCGGGCGGTAGGTGATCCAGACCGTGCCGTGCTCCAGGCTGTGCACCGCGTGCTCGTTGGCGATCGGGGCGTCGTAGACGTCACCCATGCAGTTCTGCCACGCCTGGTTGTGCGGGCCGCCGACCGGCGGGAGGATGTCGTACTTGATCGCGCCGGGCTGGTGGTTGCCGCCCTTGACCAGGTCCTTGTCCTTGGCGTGGTAGTCGACGATGCCGTCGATCGCCTCGGCCCGCTTCTGCCACGGCTGGCCGCCCTGGTAGACCGCCCAGGCGCCGACGCCGATGATGCCCACGGCCAGGACGCCGACCGCGACGAAGAGGGCGATCGGGCCCCACGAACGGCCCTGGCTCACCTTCACCGGGGCGACCGGCTTGCGGCCCTTGCCCCCGGCGCCCTGCCGTGGCGTGCCCTTGCCGCCCCCGGTCTTGCCCGAGCCGGCCTTCGCGGCGGGCTTGTCGGCAGCCGAGGGCCGGCCGGCGGCCGGCTTCTTGCCGGTGCTGACCACGGTGGGACGGCGCTCCGGGCCGCCCGGGGTGCTGATGCTCATCGTGCCTCGTCAGGTCGGTCGGTCAGGGGAGCGCGGGGCCGGTTCACATGCTGGGTCGCCTCCGCGGTGCCCGAGTCTACCCCCGATAACATGGATCAGTGACTCCCGCAGAACTCGCCGAGGTCGTCCTCGCCGCAGCCCACGCCGTCTTCGACGAGCGGGGACTGGACCGCGCCGCGCTGCCCGCGCAGACCACCGTCGAGCGACCCCGTAATCCCGATCACGGTGACTACGCCTCGACGCTGGCGCTCCAGCTCAGCAAGAAGGTGGGCGTACCCCCGCGGGAGCTGGCGACCGCGCTGGCCGACGAGCTGGCCAAGGCGCCGGGGATCAAGTCGGTGGAGATCGCCGGGCCCGGCTTCCTGAACATCCGCCTGGACGCGGCCGCCGCCGGCCAGCTCGCCAGGGTCATCGTCGAGGCCGGCCCGGCGTACGGGCGCAGCGACACCCTCGCCGGTCAGCGGATCAACCTGGAGTTCGTCTCGGCGAACCCGACCGGCCCGGTGCACATCGGCGGGGTCCGCTGGGCGGCCGTCGGCGACGCGCTCAGCCGCCTGCTCCGCGCCACCGGCGCCGACGTGGGCACCGAGTACTACTTCAACGACGCCGGCTCGCAGATCGACCGGTTCGCCCGCTCGCTGCTGGCCGCCGCCAAGGGCGAGCCCGCGCCGGAGGACGGCTACGGCGGCGCGTACATCGCGGAGATCGCCGCCGAGGTGGTCCGGCTGCGGCCGGACGTGCTCGACCTCCCCGAGGACGCCGCCCAGGAGGTGTTCCGGAACGAGGGCGTCCAGTTGATGTTCGCCGAGATCAAGTCCTCGCTGCGCGACTTCGGTGTGGAGTTCGACACCTACTTCAACGAGAAGGACCTGCACGACGGGGGTGCGCTGGACGCGGCGCTGGACCGGCTGCGGGAGCAGGGGCACGTCTTCGAGTCCGAGGGCGCGACCTGGCTGCGTACCACCGAGTTCGGCGACGACAAGGACCGGGTGCTGCGCAAGTCCAACGGCGAGTGGACGTACTTCGCCGCCGACTGCGCCTACTACCTGAACAAGCGGGAGCGCGGCTTCGACCGGGTCGTGATCATGCTGGGCGCCGACCACCACGGCTACATCGGCCGGATGAAGGCGATGTCCGCGTGCTTCGGCGACGACCCGGCGCGCAACCTGGAGATCCTCATCGGCCAGCTGGTCAACCTGGTCCGCGACGGCGCCCCGGTGCGGATGAGCAAGCGGGCCGGCACCGTGGTCACGCTGGAGGACCTGGTCGACGCGATCGGCGTGGACGCCGCCCGGTACGCGCTGGCCCGCTACTCGGCCGACTCGCCCATCGACATCGACGTGGAGCTGTGGACCCGGGCCAAGAACGACAACCCGGTCTACTACGTGCAGTACGTCGCGGCCCGGACCGCCGGTGCGGCCCGCAACGCGGCCGAGATCGGGCTGACCCGTGGTGACGCCGCCGCGTTCCAGCCGGAGCTGCTCGGCCACGACAAGGAGAACGAGCTGCTCAAGGCGCTCGCGGAGTTCCCGGCGGTGGTGGCCACCGCCGCCGAGCTGCGCGAGCCGCACCGGGTGGCCCGCTACCTGGAGGAGAGCGTCGCGCAGGCGTACCACCGGTTCTACGACAACTGCCGGATCGCCCCGCAGGGCGACGAGGAGATCACCGACACCCATCGGGCGCGGCTCTGGCTCAACGACGCCACCCGGGTGGTCATCGCCAACGGCCTGCACCTGCTCGGGGTGTCCGCGCCGGAGCGGATGTAGCGACATGCGGGCTCACGAGGCAGGCGCACTGCACGGCGAGATCGGCACCCGGGGGCCCGCGTGGCTGCGTACCCCGGTCGACGTCAACGCCCTGGTGCCGCAACTGTGGCCGCGCAACGTGGCGCGCGGCCCCGGCGGCGCGCTCACAGTCGCGGGCCTGGACGTCCGCGACCTGGCCGCCGAGTACGGCACCCCGGCGTACGTGCTGGACGAGGACGACCTGCGCGAGCGCTGCCGCGAGTTCCGGGCGGCCTTCCCGGACGCGGACGTCTACTACGCCGGCAAGGCGTTCCTGTGCCGCGCCGTGGTCCGGATGATCGCCGAGGAGGGCATGTTCCTCGACGTCTGCACCGGCGGCGAGCTGGCCACCGCGCTGTCGGCCGGGATGCCGCCCGAGCGGATCGGCTTCCACGGCAACAACAAGTCGGTGGCGGAGCTGACCCGGGCGGTCGACGCCGGGGTGGGCCGGATCATCGTCGACTCGTTCACCGAGATCGACCGGCTCTCCGAGCTGGCCCGCGAGCGCGGGGTACGCCCCAAGGTGCTGGTCCGGGTCACCGTCGGCGTGGAGGCGCACACCCACGAGTTCATCGCCACCGCCCACGAGGACCAGAAGTTCGGCTTCTCCCTCGCGGGCGGGGCCGCCGCGGCGGCCGCGTTCAAGATCCTCGACGAGGACGTGCTGGAGCTGCGCGGCCTGCACTCGCACATCGGCTCGCAGATCTTCGACGCCAGCGGCTTCGAGGTGTCCGCCCGCCGGGTGCTCGCCCTCCAGTCGCAGATCCGCGACGCCCGCGGCGTGGAGCTGCCCGAGCTGGACCTGGGCGGCGGCTTCGGCATCGCGTACACCACGCAGGACGACCCGGCGTCGCCGCACGACCTGGCGAAGCGGTTGCGCAAGATCGTGGACGGGGAGTGCGCGGCGGAGAACCTGGCCGTGCCGCATCTGTCCGTCGAGCCGGGCCGCGCGATCGTCGGCCCGGCGGTGTTCACGCTCTATCAGGCCGGGACCGTGAAAGATGTGGACGGCCTGCGGACCTACGTGAGCGTGGACGGGGGGATGAGTGACAACATCCGTACCGCGCTCTACGACGCCTCGTACTCGGCCACGCTGGCGAACCGCACGTCAACCGCGCAGCCGATGCTCGCCCGCGTGGTGGGAAAGCATTGTGAGTCCGGGGACATCGTGGTGAAGGATGAATTCCTGCCCGCTGACGTGCAGCCCGGAGATCTTGTCGCGGTGCCCGGCACCGGGGCCTACTGCCGGAGCATGGCGAGCAACTACAACCATGTCCCGCGGCCCCCGGTCGTCGCCGTCCGCGAAGGTCGGGCGCGGCTGATCGTCCGCCGGGAGACCGAAGACGACCTGCTGGCATTGGATGTGGGATGACCTCACCGGTTCGCTTGGCGCTGCTCGGCTGCGGCACTGTCGGCAGCGACGTGGTCCGGCTGCTGCACGAGCAGTCGGAAGACCTCGCCGCCCGGATCGGCGCCCCGCTGGAGATCGCCGGGATCGCCGTACGCCGGATCGGCCGTGACCGCGGCGACCTGCCGGTCGACCCGGCGCTGTTCACCACCGACGCGCTCGGGCTGATCAAGCGCGACGACGTGGACGTGGTGGTCGAGGTGGTCGGCGGCATCGAGCCGGCCCGCGGCTGGCTGGTCGAGGCGCTGCGCGCCGGCAAGAGCGTGGTCACCGCCAACAAGGCGCTGCTCGCCGAGGACGGCGCCGCGCTGCACGACGCCGCCGCCGAGGGTGGCGCCGACCTCTACTACGAGGCGAGCGTCGCCGGGGCCATCCCGCTGCTGCGCCCGCTGCGCGAGTCGCTGCACGGCGACCGGATCACCCGGGTCACCGGCATCGTGAACGGCACCACGAACTTCATCCTCTCCGCCATGGACGCCACCGGCGCCGGGTTCGCCGAGGCGCTGGAGGAGGCCACCGAGCTGGGGTACGCCGAGGCCGACCCGACGGCCGACGTGGAGGGCTTCGACGCCGCCGCCAAGGCCGCCATCCTCGCCTCGCTGGCGTTCCACACCCGGGTGACCGCCGCCGACGTGCACCGCGAGGGCATCACCGAGGTGACCGCCGCCGACGTGGCCAGCGCCAAGGCCATGGGCTGCACGATCAAACTGCTCTGCATCGCGGCCCGGGGCGTCGACGCGGAGGGCCGGGAGACCGTCAACGTCCGGGTGCACCCGGCGATGATCCCGCTGACGCATCCGCTCGCGAGCGTCGGCGACGCGTTCAACGCGGTCTTCGTCGAGGCCGACGCCGCCGGGCAGCTCATGTTCTACGGCCGGGGCGCCGGTGGCGCGCCCACCGCCAGCGCGGTGCTCGGCGACGTGGTGGCGGTGGCCCGCAACCGCCTCGCCGGGGTGCACGCGGCGAGCGAGTCGGCGTACGCGGACCTGCCGGTGCGCCCGATGGGCGAGGCGCTCACCCGCTACCACATCAGCCTCGACGTGGCCGACCGGCCGGGCGTGCTGGCCGGGGTGGCAGGCGTCTTCGCCCGGCACGAGGTGTCCATCGCCACCGTCCGGCAGGGTCCGGCAGGCGGGGACGCCGAACTGGTCATCGTCACCCACGTCGCGCCGGATGCCGCGCTCGCGGCCACCGTCGGTGAGCTGCGCGGACTCGACATCGTCCGTTCGGTGACGAGTGTGCTGCGGGTGGAGGGTGGCGCGTAACCCGCGCGTCCCGCCTGATGGTTAGAGCAGGGTGTGCCGGTGGCCGGCCGAGCAGGCTGGTCCACGCTGGTGACAGGCCCCGGAGCGGGGCGACGGACGCGAGGAGCACGACATGTGGCGGGGACTGATCGAGGCGTACCGGGATCGGCTGCCGGTCACCGGGGCGACTCCCGTCGTCACCCTGCACGAGGGCAACACGCCGCTGCTGCCGGCACCGGTGCTCTCCGCCCGGGTCGGCGCGGACGTGTGGCTCAAGGTCGAGGGCGCCAACCCGACCGGCTCGTTCAAGGACCGCGGCATGACTGTCGCGGTCTCCAAGGCCGTCGAGGCCGGTGACAAGGCGATCATCTGCGCCTCCACCGGCAACACCAGCGCCTCCGCCGCCGCGTACGCGGCCCGCGCCGGGATCACCTGCGCGGTTCTGGTGCCGCAGGGCAAGATCGCGCTGGGCAAGCTGGCCCAGGCGCTCGTGCACGGCGCGAAGCTGCTCCAGGTGCAGGGGAACTTCGACGACTGCCTCGGGCTCGCCGGCAAGCTCGCCCAGGACTACCCGGTCGCGCTGGTCAACTCCGTCAACATCGACCGGCTGCACGGCCAGAAGACCGCCGCCTTCGAGATCGTCGAGGCGCTCGGCGACGCGCCCGACATCCACTGCCTGCCGGTCGGCAACGCCGGCAACATCACCGCGTACTGGATGGGCTACTCCGAGGACCTGCGCGACGGCAACGCCACGAAGGCCCCCCGGATGTACGGCTTCCAGGCGGCCGGCGCCGCTCCCATCGTCACCGGTCAGGTGGTGCCGGAGCCGTCGACGATCGCCACCGCCATCCGGATCGGCAACCCGGCGAGCTGGACGAAGGCCATCGACGCGCGGGACGCCTCCGACGGCCTGATCTCGGCGGTCACCGACCGGGAGATCCTGTCGGCGTACCGGCTGCTGGCCCGCGAGGTGGGCGCCTTCGTCGAGCTGGGCAGCGCGGCCAGCGTCGCCGGTCTGCTCCAGCAGGCCGCGGCCGGGCGGGTGCCGGCCGGGTCGCGGGTGGTCTGCACGGTCACCGGGCACGGCCTGAAGGACCCGGAGTGGGCCATCTCCACCGCGCCGGCCCCGGTGACCATCGCCAACGACGCGCTGGCCGCCGCCCGCTCGCTCGACCTGGTCTGATCGCTCCGTCTCCGCGGCTTCCCCGGGCCTTGCCCGGCCCCGATTCACACCCCCGTCCGGGTGCCTCGGGCGACGCACTCCGCTGGACCTCGCGGGCCTCCGCGCTTCCTCTGCCGGACCTCACTTGGGGGGAGGTGGCGGCATCCCCCGATCTGCACCAGCTCGGGGAGGTGGTGGCATCCCCCGTCTTGATCCACTCCAGTTCGGGGAGGTGGCGGGATCGGGGTGTGTGGGATGCAGCCACTTCGGCGAGCTGGTGTCGATCAAGGCGGGCACGGGCGACCCCCGAGCGCGGAAGTGTCATCGGCTGGGGCGGATGCCGGGAGTGTCGGGGCGTGCGGCAGACTCAGACACCCCCGCCGGACACCTCTTCAGGAGTGAGTAACGCCGATGTCGCTGCTCGCCAGATTCAGCCTCGCCAACCGGGGGCTGATCGCCCTCGTCGCGTTGGTGACCACGGCCTTCGGCCTGTTCGCCGTGCCGTCGCTGAAGCAGCAGCTCCTGCCGTCGCTGGAGTTCCCCGCCGCGTTCATCGTGGCGACGTACCCGGGCGCCGCGCCGGAGATCGTGGAATCCCAGGTCGCCGAGCCGATCGAGAACAGCCTCCAGGGCATCCCGGGCCTCGACAAGGTCACCTCGACCTCGCGCGAGGGCGCGGCCACGGTCCAGGTGCAGTACGAGTTCGGCACCGACCTGGACGACGTGGTCAACAAGATGGAGACCGCGCTCAACCGGATCGACTCCCAGCTCCCCGAGGGCGTCGACCCGCAGGTGATCGCCGGTAGCACCGACGACCTGCCCGCAGTGGTGGTCGCCGCGACCGGTGACGGCGACGAGCGGGCGCTGGCGGAGAAGCTGCGCAACGCCGTCGTACCGGAGCTGGAGGCGCTGGACGGCGTCCGCTCGGTGGACGTCACCGGCGCCCGCAACCAGGTCGTGACGATCACGCCGGACCCGGCGAAGCTGGCCGCCGCCAAGGTGGCGCCGACCGCCATCGCGTCGGCACTCAAGAGCAACGGCGTGGCCGTGCCGGCCGGTGCGCTCGCCGACGGCGACAGGTCGCTGCCGGTGCAGGTGGGCACGCCGATCCGGACCATCGACGACCTGCGCGGCATCGTGCTGACCACGGCTCCCGCCGCCCCGGTACGCCTCGGCGACGTGGCCGCCGTGGAGCAGCAGCTCGCCCCCGCCACCTCGTTGACCCGGACCAACGGCAAGCCCAGCCTCGGCATCGCGGTGACCGCCGCGCCGGACGGCAACGCGGTCGACATCTCGCACGACATCCGGGACCGGCTGGACGAGCTGGGTGACGCCGCGGGCGCCGAGCTGACAGTGGTCTTCGACCAGGCGCCGTTCGTCGAGCGGTCGATCGAGAGCCTGACCACCGAGGGCCTGCTCGGCCTGGTCATGGCGGTCGTGGTGATCCTGGTGTTCCTGCTGTCGGTGCGTTCCACGGTGGTCACCGCGGTGTCCATCCCGCTGTCGGTGCTGGTCGCGCTGATCGTGCTCTGGTCCGGCGACTACTCGCTGAACCTGCTCACCCTCGGCGCGTTGACCATCGCGGTCGGGCGGGTGGTGGACGACTCCATCGTGGTGCTGGAGAACATCAAACGCCATCTGGAGTACGGCGAACCGAAGCGGGACGCGATCCTCACCGCGGTACGCGAGGTGGCCGGCGCGGTGACCGCGTCCACGCTCACCACTGTCGCCGTGTTCGCGCCGATCGCCCTGGTGGGCGGCTTCGTCGGGCAGCTGTTCGCCCCGTTCGCGATCACCGTGACGGTGGCGCTGCTCGCCTCGCTGCTGGTGTCGCTGACCGTCATCCCGGTGCTGGCGTACTGGTTCCTGCGGCCGCGCGGCGGTGCGGACGACGCCGCCGCCCGGCGCGCCGCCGAGGAGAAGGAGCTGCGCAACCCGTTGCAGCGGGCGTACCTGCCGGTGATCGACTTCGCCACCCGCTCGCGGAAGACCCGCTGGGCCACTGTGGGCCTGGGCCTGCTGGTGCTCCTGGGCACGTTCGGCCTGGCGCAGAAGCTGGAGACGAACTTCCTGGACGACTCCGGCCAGGACACGCTCGCCATCCGGCAGGAGATGCCGGCCGGCACCTCGCTCGCCGGCACCGACCGGGCCGCCGCCCGGGTCGAGGAGGTGCTGCGGCGTACCCCGGGGGTGGAGACCTACCAGGTCAGCGCCGGCGGTGGGGACAACCCGTTCGCCGGCGGCGGCAGTGATCGGGCCACCTGGTCGCTGTCGCTGTCCGACGACACCGACGCCGCGGCGGTACGGCAGGGCCTGCGCAAGGAGTTCGACGCGCTCGGCCCGGAGGTCGGCGAGTTGACATTCGGCGGCGGGCAGAACGCCTCCGCCAACCAGGTCGAGGTGGTCGTGCAGGCCGCCGACCAGGAGACGCTGACCCGGGCGGCCGAGGCGGTACGGGGCGCGATGGCCGGCACGCCGGGCGTGGAGGACGTCACCAGCAGCCTGGCCACCCAGGTGCCGCGCGTCGAGGTGACTGTGGACCGGGTGGCCGCGGCCCGTGCGGGTCTCACCGAGGCGGCCGTCGGGCAGCTCGTCGCGCAGACGTACCGGGGAGCGCCGCTCGGGCAGGTGACGCTCGACGGTACGGCGCAGAGCGTGGTGCTGAGCAGCGGTGCCCGGCCGCCGCTGACCGTCGACGAGCTGCGGGCGCTGCGGGTCGGCGCGGTGCCGCTGGACGCGATCGCGGACGTCGAGCAGGTCGACGGCCCGCAGCAGGTGACCCGGATCGACGGGGAGCGCAGCGTCTCGGTCACCGGTACGGCGACCGGCTCGAACCTCGGCGCCACCACGCAGGAGCTGCAGAAGCGGCTGGACGCGCTGGACGTGCCGGGCGCCACGTACGTGATCGGCGGCGTCAGCGCCGACCAGGCCGACGCGTTCGCGGACCTCGGCCTCGCGGTGCTGGCCGCCATCGCGATCGTCTTCCTGATCCTGGTGGCGACGTTCCGCAGCCTGACCCAGGCGCTGATCCTGCTGATCTCGGTGCCGTTCGCCGCGACCGGCGCGATCGGGCTGCTGCTGGTCACCGGTACGCCGCTGGGCGTGCCGGCGCTGATCGGCGTGCTCATGCTCGTCGGCATCGTGGTGACGAACGCGATCGTGCTGCTCGACCTGATCAACCAGTACCGGGCCCAGGGCATGGACGTGACCGAGGCTGTGGTGGAGGGCGGCCGGCGCCGCCTGCGGCCCATCCTGATGACCGCCGTCGCCACCATCTTCGCGTTGCTGCCGATGGCGCTCGGCCTGACCGGCGAGGGCGGCTTCATCTCCAAGCCGCTGGCGATCGTGGTGATCGGCGGCCTGCTCAGCTCGACGCTGCTGACGCTGGTGCTGGTGCCGACGCTCTACACGATGGTCGAGCACACCAAGGGCTCGTTCCGGAACCGGCGGCGGGGCGGCGCTTCCGAGCCGGTCGAGCCGCAGCCGGAGCCGGACCCGGTGCCGGTGGCGGTCGGCGGCGGGGAGCGCGCCGAGGAACGGGGCGTGGTGGCGCCGCCGCCGGCCCGCCCGTCGGGCGCGCTGGTCGACGGCACCGACCAGTTCGAGGTGCTCCGCCTGCCCAAGAGCCGCCAGTCGCCGCTCCCGCCGACCGAGTGACGGACCGGGAGGGGCCCCGTGCGGGCCCCTCCCGGCACCTCGGCGTGCGGGACACACCCGAACCGCGCCGGGCGGTACGCTCAGTGAGCTGCTGCCTACTTTCGGTTCGGGGGTGCGATGGCGGGGGGAGCGGGCCGTTGGGATCGGCGTACCGTGCTGCGCCGCTCCGCGCTGCTGCTCGGCGGGGCCGTGGTCGGCGCCGTCGCGACCGCCGAGAGCACCTGGGTGGCCGATCGGAGGCTCCCGATCGCGGGCGGCCCGGCGAGCGCCACGCTCGGCAACCGCCATCAGGACGTCGGCACCGGCGGGGTGCAGGTCGTCTGGGGGGTACGCACCGAAGAGCCCCTGGTGGCGCTCACCTTCGACGACGGTCCCCGCCCACAGTGGACCCCGATGGTGCTCGACACGCTCGCCGAGCACCGGGTGCCGGCCACCTTCTTCCTGGTCGGTGAGCGGGCCCGCGAGCACGCCGCGCTGGTCCGCGGCCGGATGGACGCCCACGAGGTCGGCAACCACAGCTGGGCGCACCGCGACCTGGCCCGGATGGACGCCGCGACGGTCTACGACGACCTGCGCCGCAGCCACGACGCGATCACGGCGGCCACCGGCTCGGCGCCCCGGCTGCTCCGCCCGCCCTGGGGGCACCTCGGCGGTTCGGTGCTGTACGCGTCGGCCCGGCTGGGCTACCGCCTGGTGCTCTGGACGCTCCAGATGGTCGAGAGCGAGTTCCCGCACGACCCGGCCGGGCACGCCCGGCGCATCGTCGCCGACGTGCGCCCCGGCACGATAGTGCTCGGCCACGACGTCGGCAACGACGGCCGGCTCGTCGCGCTCCGCGGCCTGCCCGACATGATCGGCGGTCTGCGGGCCCGGGGATACACCTTCGTCACGGTCTCCGACCTGCTGCGCCGCGCTGCCGCGCCCGGGGCGGCCCGGTAGGGTGCCCGCGTGTCACCCACCCTCTCGGTCCTCGTCCGCAACCGCGACTTCCGCCATCTGTTCCTCGCCGAGCTGGTGGTCTTCGGCGCGGACTGGTTCGTCATGGTGCCGTTGCTGGTGCTGCTGCCCGACCTGACCGGCAGCGGTGTCTGGGGCGCGCTGGTGCTGGCGGTGGACACCGGCACGACCGCGTTGCTGCTCCCGTACGCCGGAACGATCGCCGACCGGTTCGACCGCCGCAAGGTGATGATGGTGGCGAACGTGGGCGCGCTGGCCGGTGTGCTGCTGCTGCTCGGCGTGCGCAGCGCCGGCACGGCCTGGCTGGCGCTGGCGGCGATCGCGCTGGTGGCGGTGGCGAAGGCGTTCTACTCGCCCGCTGCCCAGGCCGCGCTGCCGAACGTGGTCGACCCGGAGGACCTGGCCGCGGGCAACGCGGTCGCCGGCTCGGCGTGGGGCACGATGACTGTGGTCGGGGCCTCGCTCGGCGGCATCCTGAGCGCCGTCGCGGGCCCGTACGCCAGCTTCTGGGTGGCGGCAGTCGGCCTGGTCGCCGCCGCGGGCCTGGCCGCGCTGATCCGCCGGCCGTTGCAGGCGCCGCGCGACCCGGCGGCGACGGTGCCGCGCACCTGGGCGGCGATCCGCGAGGCGCTGCGCTACATCGCCCACCGCCCGCGCGTGCTGGCGCTGGTAACGGTCAAGTCGGCGGTCGGCCTGGGCAACGGCGTGCTCACCGTCTTCCCGCTGCTCGCCGGGGTGTACGGGGTGGGCGCGGTCGGCGCCGGGCTGCTCTTCGCCGCCCGCGGCGCCGGAGCCCTGGTCGGCCCGATCATGATGCGCCGGGTGCTGAGCAACCGGGCCTGGCTGCTCACCGGACTGGCACTGTCCATGTCGTTGTACGGCCTGGCCTACCTGGGCGCCTCGGTGGTGACCTGGTTCCCGCTGGTGCTGGTCCTGGTGTTCCTGGCCCACCTGGGCGGCGGCAGCAACTGGGTGCTGTCCAACTACGCGTTGCAGGGCGAGGTGCCGGACCGGCTGCGCGGGCGGGTCTTCGCCACCGACATGATGCTGGCGACGCTCGCCATCGCGGTGAGCCAGCTCGTGGTGGCGCTCGTGGTGGACCGGGTGGACGAGCGCACCGTGCTGGCGGGCTGCGGCCTGGTCACCGTCGTGTACGCGATCGGCTGGCGGTTCGCCACCCGGCGGCTCTCGCTCACCGACCCGGTCGACGCGCCGGCCCCCGAGCGCGCCGCCTGACACGCCGGTCCCACGCTCCGGGCGGTCCGGCCGGGCTGTCGGGGTGACGTCCTAGCATGAGCCGGTGCCGACCACATTCACCCCCGGCCCGGTGCGGGTCCGGGTGCCCGCGACCAGCGCCAACCTGGGCCCCGGCTTCGACGCGCTCGGGCTGGCCCTCGGCCGCCACGACGACGTCACGGCCGAGGTGACAGACGGCGGCGTACGGGTGTCGGTCACCGGGGAGGGCGCCGGCGAGCTGCCGTCGGACGAGCGGCACCTGATCGTCACCGCCATGCGGGCCACCTTCGACGCGCTCGGCGCGCAGCCGGCCGGCCTGGCGCTGGAGTGCCTCAACCGCATCCCGCAGGCCCGAGGGCTCGGCTCGTCGTCGGCGGCGATCGTGGCCGGGGTGCTGGCGGCCCGCGCGCTGGTTGCAGGCGGCGACCGGCGGATGGACGACGACGCCGCGCTGCGACTGGCGGCCGAGCTGGAGGGGCACCCGGACAACGTCGCTCCCTGTCTGCTCGGCGGCTTCACCATCGCCTGGACCGAACCGGGCGGTGCGCGGGCGGTCTCGCTGCCGGTGGCGCCGGCCGTGCGCCCGACCGTGTTCGTGCCCGCCGAGCGCGGCCTGACCTCGGTGGCCCGGGCGGCGCTGCCCGCCACCGTGCCGCACGCCGACGCGGCGTCGAACGCGGGCCGGGCGGCCCTGCTGGTGCACGCGCTGACCGCTGATCCCGCGCTGCTGCTGCCGGCCACCGTCGACCGGCTGCACCAGGAGCAGCGGGCACCGGGGATGCCCGCCACGGCGGCGCTCGTCGGTGAGCTGCGTGCGGCGGGTGTGGCGGCTGTGGTCAGTGGGGCGGGGCCGACGGTGCTGGCGCTCTCCGAGGTCCCGGCGGGATTCCAGGCGGGAACAGATTGGCGCCGGTGGGAGTTGCCGATAGATGTCAGCGGTGCCCGGGTCATCCGGGGTAGACTTTGACACGCCGAGCGGGGCCCTGTTGCCGCAGGTCGGACGAGGCGATTACGCTCTAGACCTAGCACAGCCGCGAAGCATGCGATCTTCCTGCGGTTCGGCGCACCCCCGAAGCTCTCGGCGGTAGCCCGTCACCCCTGCTCAAGGCCCACGCCGCACCGCAGTTTCCACAGGTCGCCGCAGACGGCGAGACCTGCTCACCGATGGTGGTGAGTTGGGAAACCACCGGCTGCTGTGTCACAGACTCCCGCGACGCGTCCATGCGAGGCGGGTGCACCGAGGCCGCCCGGCCACCTGGTTCACGACTCCGGGCAGCCCCGGCCTATCGAGGGAAGGAATCCATTGAGCGACACCACCGACGTGACGTCGGATGTTTCCAACGTCGCTGGCGATGCCACCACCGCCGCCCCCACGCGCCGCCGGCGGAGCGGCACCGGTCTGTCGGCGATGCTGCTGCCGGAGCTGCAGAGCCTGGCCGCGTCGCTCGGCATCTCTGGTACCGCTCGCATGCGCAAGGGCGAGCTGATCAGTGCCATCACCGAGCGGCAGCAGGGCGGCGCGGCCGGAACCCCTCGACCGCGAGCCGAGGTGGCGGCTGCGTCCGCTCCCGCCCGTGAGGAGGTGCACGCGGAGGTCCGTGAGGAGCGGGCCGAGGCACGCCCCGCCGAGCAGGCGCCGGCCGCCGAGGTGACCGAGGGTCGTACCCGTGGTCGCCGCAGCCGGGCCGCCGCCGCGACCACCGAGGCGCGACCGGCCGAGGCGCCGGCGACCGAGGCGCGACCGGCCGAGACGACGCGCGCCGAGGAGGCGCCCGCCGAGACCGGTGAGCGCGCCGAGCGTGGCGGTGACCGGGCCGAGCGCGGTGAGCGCAACGAGGGCCGGGGCCGTGAGCGCGGCGAGCGCGGCGGTGACCGGGCCGAGCGTGGCGGCGAGCGGGCCGACCGTGGCGAGCGCGGCGGTGATCGGGCCGAGCGCGGTGAGCGCAACGACCGTGGTGACCGTGCCGAGCGTGGCGACCGGGCCGAGCGTGGCGACCGCAACGACCGGAACGAGCGCGGTGACCGGGGCGGCGACCGCAACGACCGGGGTGACCGCAACGACCGTGGTCAGCGCGCCGAGCGGGACAACGACGGCGACGACGACGGCGAGGGCGGCGGCCGGCGGGGCCGGCGCAGCCGGTTCCGGGACCGTCGCCGCGGCCGCGGCGAGCGGGGCGAGGGCGAGAGCGGTGGCGGTCGCGAGCCGCAGGTCGGCGAGGACGACGTGCTCGTCCCGGTCGCCGGCATCATCGACGTGCTCGACAACTACGCCTTCGTCCGGACCACCGGCTACCTGGCCGGCCCGAACGACGTGTACGTCTCGATGTCCCAGATCAAGAAGTACGGCCTGCGCCGCGGTGACGCGATCACCGGCGCCGTGCGGGCCGCACGGGACGGCGAGCAGCGGCGCGACAAGTACAACCCGCTGGTCCGGCTGGACACCATCAACGGGATGGAGCCGGACGAGGCGAAGCGCCGGCCGGAGTTCTACAAGCTCACGCCGCTCTACCCGCAGGAGCGCCTGCGGCTGGAGACCGAGCCGCACATCCTCACCACCCGGGTGATCGACCTGGTCATGCCGATCGGCAAGGGCCAGCGGGCGCTCATCGTGTCGCCGCCGAAGGCCGGTAAGACGATGGTGCTGCAGGCGATCGCGAACGCGATCACCCGCAACAACCCGGAGTGCCACCTGATGGTGGTGCTGGTCGACGAGCGGCCGGAAGAGGTCACCGACATGCAGCGGTCGGTGAAGGGCGAGGTCATCGCGGCCACGTTCGACCGTCCGCCGCAGGACCACACCACGGTGGCGGAGCTGGCGATCGAGCGGGCGAAGCGCCTGGTCGAGCTGGGGCACGACGTGGTCGTGCTGCTCGACTCGGTGACCCGGCTCGGGCGGTCGTACAACCTGGCGGCGCCGGCCAGCGGCCGGATCATGTCGGGTGGTATCGACTCCACCGCGCTCTACCCGCCCAAGCGCTTCCTCGGCGCGGCGCGCAACATCGAGAACGGCGGTTCGCTGACCATTCTCGCCACCGCGCTGGTGGAGACCGGGTCCATGGCGGACACGGTCATCTTCGAGGAGTTCAAGGGCACGGGTAACGCCGAGCTGAAGCTGGACCGGAAGATCGCCGACAAGCGGGTCTTCCCGGCGATCGACATCAACCCCTCCGGCACCCGCAAGGAGGAGGTCCTGCTCGCGCCGGAGGAGCTGGCGATCATCCACAAGCTCCGCAAGGTGCTGCACTCGCTGGACTCGCAGGCGGCGCTCGACCTCCTGCTGGACCGGCTCAAGCAGTCCCGTACCAACATCGAGTTCCTGATGCAGATCGCGAAGTCCACTCCGGGCGAGTGAGCTGACGGATCCGACGAACGAGGGGCACGGCCGCATCGGCCGTGCCCCTCGTCGCGTACCGGGGTCGGAGGTCGTGAAGTTTTTCTACGGTTAAGCCGCTAGGTATTGAAACTTCTGTTCACCGTCGGGTTGACTGTCGTCCATGCGAACCCGCAGTCGACCCGCCCGCCTCGCCGGCGTCCTGCTGCTGACGCCGTTGCTGACCCTCACCGCGCCGGCACCGTCCGCCGCCACTGCCGCGCCGTCGGCCGTCGCGCCGCCGGGCACCGCCGCCGAGGACGCGCCACGCGCCTCGTCCCGCCCCGACTCCGCCGTCGCGCTGGCCGGTGTGGAACCGGCCGGCGGCCTGGAGACCGCCAAGACCACCCGGCCGGTCGCGCCCGGCCTCGACCTGACCTCCTTCGACAGGTACGACGCGGCCGGCTGGCTGCGCGCCGACGCCCTCACCGCCGAGCTGGCCGGCGGGCTGACAGTCGACTACGTGAACTCCGGCGAGGTCACCAAGGACGAGCCGCTGCGCGCCGCGGTGGACCGGTCCCGTGCCGTCGCGGCGGTGAACGGCGACTTCTTCGACATCAACAACTCCGGAGCCGCCCAGGGCGTCGGCGTCCGCTCCGGCGAACTGGTGCAGTCGCCAGTCGCCGGGCACCCCAACGCCGTCGGGATCAGCGCCCAGGGCATCGGCCGGGTCGTCCAGGTCGGCTTCGAGGGCACCGCGACGCTGCCCGCCGGGCCGGTGCCGCTCACCCAGTTCAACAACATGGTGCAGCGCGACGGCGTCGGAGTGTTCACGCCGCTCTGGGGCTCGTACACCCGCAAGCGGGCGGTGGAGGGCGCGGCCCGGACGGTCGAGGTGACGCTGACCGGCGGCCGGGTGGCGAGCGTCGCCACCACGGCGGGCGAGGGACCGATCCCGGCCGGCAGCACCGTGCTGCTCGGCCGCGAGGCCGGCGCCGACGCGCTCGCCGCGCTGCGTCCCGGCGACGCGGTGGACCTGACCTGGCGGCCGCGGGCCTCCGACGGCGGTGACCTGCGCGCCGCCGTGGGCGGCGGCAACGTGCTGGTCCGCGACGGCGTGGTGCAGAGCATCGCCGACGCGTCGCTGGCCCCGCGGACCGCTGTCGGGTTCTCCGCCGACGGCCGCAAGATGATCATGCTGACCGTGGACGGCCGGCAGGTGGACAGCCGGGGCGTCACCCAGACCGAGATGGGCCGCATGATGGCCGAGCTGGGCGCCGCGAACGCGCTCAACCTCGACGGCGGCGGCTCCTCCACGCTGCTCGCCCGGGAGCCGGGCGCGGCCACGGTCCAGGTGGAGAACAGTCCGTCCGACGGCAGTGAGCGGCCGGTGCCCAACGGGCTCGCCGTCTACGCGCCGAAGGGCAGCGGCCGGCTCACCGGCTACTGGCTGGAGACCGCCAGCGACCCGACCGCCGCACCCGGTGTCGCGCCGGTGCGCGGCGGCCGGCCGGACCGGGTCTTCCCCGGCCTCACCCGCCGGCTCACCGCCGCCGGATACGACGAGACGTACGGCCCGGCCGCCGGCGAGCCGCGCTGGCACGCCACCCACGGCCGGGTCGACGGCGACGGCGTGTTCCGGGCCGCCGTCCCCGGCCGCAGCACCGTCACCGCCGCCCGCGGCCGCGCCCGGGGCACGATCGAGCTGACGGTGCTCGGCCCGCTCGCGCGCATCGACGGCACCGTCGACCGGGTCGGCCTGGACCGGGCCGGCGACAGCGGCCTGTTCGGCGTCGTCGGCTACGACGCCGAGGGCAACACCGCGCCGATCGAGCCGGCCGACCTGAGGCTGGAGTACGACAGCGACCTGCTCTCCGTCACCCCCACCGCCGACGGCAACCTGTCCGTCACGGCGCTCGCCGCGACCGGCTCGGCGCTGGTCACCGCGCGGGTCGGCAACCGCACCACGGTCCTGCCGGTGACCGTCGGGCTGACCGACGTGCCGGTGGCCGGGTTCGACGACGCGGCGTCCTGGAAGTTCAGCCAGGCCCGCGCCTCCGGGTCGGTCGCACCGGCCGACGGGCACACCGGGAGCGGGCTGCGGATGTCGTACGACTTCAGCCAGTCCACCGGAACGCGAGCCGCGTACGCCGACCCGCCCGCCTGGATCGACGTACCCGGCCAGCCGCAGGCGTTCGGCATGTGGATCAAGGCGAACGGCACCGGCGAGTGGCCCAGCCTGCACCTGCACGACGCGCAGGACACCCAGTTCGTGCTGCGCGGCCCGTACCTGGACTGGACCGGCTGGAAGTACGTCGAGTTCGCCGTACCGCCGGGCGTGCAGTACCCGGTGCGGGTGCGCCGATTCTACGTGGCCGAGACCGACCCGGCTGAGCAGTACCGCAGCGAGGTCGTGATCGACGACCTGGTGGCGCGGGTGCCGCCGGACGTGCAGGCGCCGCCGGAGCCGAACCGCACCGACCGGGTGGTGGTGCGTGACGGCACTGTGGACGGCGCGCCCTGGCGCTTCGCGGTGCTCTCCGACGCCCAGTTCGTCGCCGCGAACCCGGACAGCGACCTGGTCGCCCAGGCCCGGCGTACGCTGCGCGAGGTCCGCGCCGCCCGGCCGGACTTCCTGATCATCAACGGTGACTTCGTGGACACCGCCTACCCGGCGGACTTCGCCCTGGCCAAGCGCATCCTGGACGAGGAACTGGGCGGCGAGGTGCCGTACCACTACGTGCCCGGCAACCACGAGATCATGGGCGCGCCGATCGACAACTTCCGCAGCGTCTTCGGGGACACCTCGCGCGTCTTCGACCACCGGGGCACCAGATTCCTGACGCTGAGCACCGCCACCGGGTCGCTGCGCGGCGGCGGGTTCGACCAGGTGGAGCTGCTGCGCCGGACGCTCGACCAGGCCGCCGCCGACCGCTCGGTCGGTTCGGTAGCGGTGTTCTTCCACCACCCGCCGCGCGACCCGAGCCCGGCCAAGGCCAGCCAGCTCGGCGACCGCAAGGAGGCGGCACTGGTCGAGCAGTGGCTGGCCGACTTCCAGCACCGCACCGGCAAGGGCGCGCTGATGGTCAACGGCCACGTCGGCACGTTCCACGCCGACCGGGTGGACGGCGTGCCGTACGTGATCAACGGCAACTCGGGCAAGGACCCGTCCACCCCGGCGGCGCTCGGCGGGTTCACCGGGTGGACCGAGTTCGGGGTGGACCCGGTGACGCCGGGGGAGGCCGAGCGGGCCCGCCGTGACCCGCTGGCCGAGGGACCGCGGTGGGTGAGCGCGGAGATGCACGCGCACGTCGACCGGCTCGCGCTGACCGCACCCGCGCAGGTGTCCCGGCGTACACCGGCCGACGTCACGGCCACGCTCACCCAGCCCAGCGGCCGGCTGGTGCCGGTCGCCGCGCCGGTCAGCGCCGACTGGTCCGGTTCGCCGAACCTGCACATCGGCGGCGCCGCGGGCGTACGTCCCTGGCACGCCGCCCGATTCGACCCGCTGACCGGCAAACTGACCGCCCTGCGCCCCGGCGCCCAGGTCCAGCTGACTGTGACGGTGAACGGAGTGAAGGCCGAGCTGCCGTACGCGTACGGCATCAGCACCTGCCCGACCAGGTCCTCGTCGCTCAGCGTGCCGACGAGCGCGGCCGCGCGGGCGGCTGGATCGGCGGCACGCTGAGCGACGAGGACCTGGTCGGGCAGGTGC
>NZ_LEKG01000014.1:0-63166 GCF_001029515.1 Micromonospora sp. RV43
CGCCGCCGCGCTGCTGGCCGCCGCTGCGCCCGCCGCCCCGCCCGTGCCCGGCGGCGGCGAGGTCTCGCCCGCCGGCGCGGGCCGCCCTGGTAGCGGCGCGTTGACGTTCAAGCCGATCCCGCCGAACAAGCTCGACACCCTCGTGGTCCCCAACGGGTACGACCACTCCGTGGTGATCCGCTGGGGTGACGAGGTCGTGCCCGGCGCGCCCGCGTTCAGCCTCGGCCGGCAGACCGCCGCCGCCCAGTCCAAGCAGTTCGGCTACAACAACGACTTCGTCGGGGTGCTCCCGATCGACCGTCGGCGCGCGCTGCTCGTGGTGAACCACGAGTACACCAACGAGGACCTCATGTTCCCCGGCTTCACCAGCCAGGACGCGCTCACAGTGGAGCAGTTGCGGGTGGCGATGGCCGCGCACGGCATGTCCGTGGTGGAGCTGGAGCGGGTGGAGAACACCGGGCAGTGGCAGCCGGTACGGCGTGGCCGGCGGGAGTACAACCGCCGGGTCACGGCGCTGGCGACGAAGTTCGAGCTGACCGGCCCGGCCGCCGGCTCGGCATGGCTGCGTACCGCCGCCGACCCGAAGGGCCGGACCGTGATCGGCACGCTCAACAACTGCGCCGGTGGCGTCACCCCGTGGGGCACGGTGCTCTCCGGCGAGGAGAACTTCAACCAGTACTTCGTCGGCGGAGACGGCGCGCCGGAGGAGCAGAAGCCGAAGCTGGCCCGGTACGGCATCCCGACCGACGTGCGCCACCCGAGCGGCAGCCGCAAGTGGGAGCGGGCGGACGAGCGCTTCGACCTGGCCAAGCACCCCAACGAGGCGAACCGGTTCGGCTGGATCGTCGAGATCGACCCGTTCGACCCGCAGGCCAAGCCGCGCAAGCACACCGCGCTGGGCCGGTTCAAGCACGAGGGCGCGAACGTCATCGTGGCGCGCAACGGCCGGGTGATCGCGTACATGGGCGACGACGAGCGCTTCGACTACCTCTACAAGTTCGTCTCGGACAAGAAGTTCATGCCGGGGAAGTCCTCGGTGGCGCGGCGGCACAACCTGACGCTGCTGGAGTCGGGCACGCTCTACGTCGCGAAGATCGAGGGCGACAGCCCGGCCGCCGAGATCGACGGTTCCGGCAAGCTCCCGGCCGACGGTGGGTTCGGCGGCCGGGGCCGCTGGATCAAGCTGGTCAGCGGCAACCGCTCGTACGTCGACGGCATGACCGCCGCGGACGTGCTCACCTTCACCCGGCTGGCCGGGGACAAGGTCGGCGCCACCAAGATGGACCGGCCCGAGGACGTCGAGCCGAGCCTGCTCACCGGCAAGGTCTACGTGGCGCTGACGAACAACAGCGACCGCGGCAAGGCCGGCAAGGCGCCCGCCGACGAGGCGAACCCGCGCAACAGCAACAAGCACGGGCAGATCCTGGAGCTGGTCGAGGACCGCGGCGACAACACCGCCGAGACCTTCGCCTGGTCGCTGCCGATCGTCTGCGGCGACCCGGCCGACGCCTCGACCTACTTCGCGGGGTACGACAAGACGAAGGTCTCCCCGATCTCCTGCCCGGACAACGTCGCCTTCGACGCCACCGGCAACCTGTGGATCTCGACCGACGGCAACGCGCTGGGCAGCAACGACGGCCTGTTCGCCACCGCCGTCGAGGGTCCGGAGCGGGGCCACCTGAAGCAGTTCCTCACCGTGCCGCTCGGCGCGGAGACCTGCGGCCCGTTCATCACCGGCGACAACCGTTCGGTCTTCGTGGCCGTGCAGCACCCCGGCGAGGTCTCCGGCGCGTCGGTGGAGAACCCCGCCTCCACCTGGCCGGACGGCGACTTCGCCAAGCCCGGCGTGGTGGTCACCTGGCGCCTCGACGGCGGCCCGGTCGGTAGCTGACCCACCCCGGGGGCGGTCCGGCGCTGGACCGCCCCGCGAGGGGCCGCCGACCCACCAGGTCGGCGGCCCCTCGTCAGTTCTCGGAAGCGGTCCCGGCGGGGATCGGCGCGCGGCGAGTCAGTTCTCGGAGGCGATGCCGTCGGCGATGGCGCGCGCGGCGGTGAGGAGCTTGGCGCGGACCACCCGGGCCGATGTCATCATCTCGCCGGCCGGCAGCGCGCAGGCCAGCACCACCCGGCGCTCGATGTCCTTGTCCGGGCTGACGAGCACCGCGGCGCACGCCACGCCCTGCCGGAACTGCCCCAGCTCCAGCTGCATGCCGCGCCGGTCACCGGCGGCCAGGTCCGCCTCGAACGCCTCGACAGTGGTGAGGGTGGCGGTGGTGAACGGGCGCATGCCGTACTCGCGCAGGTAGCGGAAGCGCTGTTCGGTGGTGAGCGTGGCGAGCAGGCTCTTGCCCAGCGCGGTGGCGTGCGCGCCCTCGTCGAAGCCCGGCACCAGGTCTTCCATGTAGGGCGAGCGGGGCCCCTCGACGGACGCGGTCACCGCCACCTGCCCGCCGACGAAACGGCCGAGGTAGTGGCTCCAGCCGGTGTCCGACGCCGCGCGGCGCAGCGCCTCGCCCACCGCCGGCGGCCCCCGGAACGCGGTGACCAGCTCGCGGTAGCGGTCGGCCACCTCCAACCCCACGATGTACGTCCCGTCCTCGCGCCGGATCACGTAGCCCTCGTACGCGAGCGTGCGCACCAGGTGGTAGGTGGTGGCGACGGTCAGCTCGCAGCGCCGGGCGATCTGCTTCACGGTGAGCCCTCTCGGCGCACGGCCGACCGACTCGAGCACTCGAAGCGCGCGAGACACGCTACGGATCAGGTCCGAAGGTTCCGCCAAGGGGTCGCGCACAACCACCTCCGCCGCCGGGGACTTACACCATATGAAAAACCGGCCGAGTGCGAAATGCCTGTTCGGATGGAGGATGCCAGAAGACCGGACACAGACCGTGTGTCGACGGACACGATGAGCAGCCAAAACGTCCGGGCGTAAGGTGTGCTCGCGATGACTGAAACAGTTTCGCGAGTTGCCCCTCCGGCGTCCCGCCACGCCGTCACGGTCGGCGCGGGCGCCACCCTCACCACGATCGTGTGCGTCCTGCCCGTCTTCCTGGTCGGTGGGCTCGCCGTCCAGCTCGCTGACGAACTCCGCTTCAGCCCGGCCGGGCTGGGCCTGGCCGTCTCGATCTACTTCGGCGTGAGCGCGCTCGCCTCGGTGCCCTCCGGCGCCCTGGTCGAGCGCTTCGGCTCGGCCCCGGTCGCCCGGGCCGCCATCCTGCTCTCCGCCGCCTCGCTGCTCGCAGTGGCCGGGCTGGCCCGGTCGTACCCGATCCTGGTGGCGCTGCTGGCGCTCAGCGCCGCCGCCAACGCCCTCGGGCAGCTCGCCAGCAACGCCGCGCTGGCCGAGCACGTACCCGCCCACCGGCAGGGCCTCTCGTTCGGCGTGAAGCAGGCCGCCGTACCGGCCGCCACGCTGCTGGCCGGCCTGGCGGTACCCACTGTCGCGCTCACCGCCGGCTGGCGCTGGGCCTTCGTGGCCGCAGCGGTGGCCGCGCTCGCCGTGCTGCCGGCCGTACCCCGGGCCGGACGGGACCGGCGGGCCCGGACCGCCTCCGGTCGCGGTCCCGGCGGCACCGGCCCGCTCGTGGTGATCGGGCTGGCCGCGACGCTCGCGGCAGCCGCGGCGAACGCCCTCGGCACGTTCCTGGTCGACTCGGCTGCGGCGCGAGGGCTCTCCCCCGGCCTGGCCGGCCTGACGCTGACCCTGGGCAGCGTGGTGTGCGTGCTCGCCCGGGTGGGCGTCGGCTGGCTGGCCGACCGGCGCACCAGCGGGCACGTCGGGCTGATCGCCGGGATGCTGCTGACCGGCTCGGTCGGCCTCATCCTGCTCGCGGTGGCCGGATCGGCGCCGCTGGTAGCGGGCGTGGTGCTCGGCTTCGGTCTGGGCTGGGCCTGGCCGGGGCTGATGAACTTCGCCGTGGTCCGGCTCCACCCGCAGGCCCCGGCCGCCGCCACCTCGATCACCCAGACCGGGGTGTACGCGGGCGGCTGCCTGGGTCCGCTCGGCCTGGGCGCGCTGGCCGGCGCGGCGGGCTCCGGCACCGGCCGGGCCTCGGGTCGGATCCGCAGCGCTGCGAACGCGACGACGCCGGCCAGCGGGGTCAGCAGCAGCAGGAGCAACACCGGCTGGTGCCCGTGCGCCTGCCAGACGAAGCCCAGCCCCATCGGCACCACCAGCCGGGCGGAGCTGAGCACGAAACCGTTGAGCGCCATGAAGGCGCTGACCCGGCGCGGCTCGACGTGGTCGGCGATGTAGGTGGGCACCACCACCGAGGCGATGATCTCGCCGAGGGTCCAGACGACTGTGGACAGCAGCACCGCGGGCAGTGAGAACGCGAACACCAGCACCGCCATCCCGGCCGACCAGAGCAGGCCGGCGACGACGAGCAGTGTGCGGGTCGGGTACGCCTTGATCCGTTTCTCGATCAGCATGCCGGCGCCCACCACGACGATGCTGTTGATGGTGTAGACCGCGCCGACCACCGCCACCGACGAGTTCAGCACCCCGGTGACCGCCAGCGGCAGCGTGTACTCCAGCCCGATCAGCGGCGCCACGTAGCAGAACGAGAGTACCACCAGCACCGCGACGTCCAGGTCGCGCCGCAGCGCTGCCCGGCGCAGCCCGGTCTTCGCCGGTGTCCCGGCCGCGGCGCGGCCGGTGTCGGCGGGCACGCTGAGCCGGATGGTGAGCGCCGCGAGCAGCCCGAGCAGGATGTTCCCGGCGAACATCAGGCCGTACGAGTACGCCGCGGCCAGGCCGCCCAGCAGCGGCCCGACGCCCATGCCGAGGTTGTTGGCGATGTAGCTGACGGTGTACGCGAACGGCCGCTGCTCCGGCTCGGCGAGGTCGGCGATCAGCGTGTTGGCGGCGGGCGCGAACATGCCCATGCCGACGAGCGCGACGAACAGCAGCGCCGCGTACGTCCACGGCGGGCCGTCCAGCACCGCCAGCCCCAGGTAGCCGGCCGCGTTGAGCAGCAGGCTGGACACCAGCGCGGCCCGCCGGCCGGCGCGGGCGCAGACCGGGCCGCTGAGCAGGCTCCCGGCGAGCAGGCCGGTGCTGCCGACCGAGATCAGCACACCCGCCTCGCCGGTGCTCAGCCCTCGGCTGCGCACCAGGTAGACAGCGAGCAGCGGGAAGACGAACATGCCCGCGCGGTTGATGAAGGAGGCGAGCACCAGCATCCGCAGCGGACGGGGCAGCGCCCGGAACCGGCTCAGCCACATGACGCCTCCCCGGCCGGTTCGGTACGCACCTGGAAGGCGTCCCGGATGGTCTTGAACCGGGCCCGCACGTCGTCGAAGTCCCGGCCCTCGCAGACGTACCAGCCGAGCACGTCGTTCGAGGCGGTCGGCGGCGCGAGCACGTCGCCGACGCCCTTCCACACGTCGGCGTCGAGGACCGAGTCCAGCGCCCGCAGCTCGTCGGCGGTGGTGATCGCGGTGATGCGGCCGTACCGGTCGGAGCAGAGGTACTCGGTGCCGGTCTCCGCGCCCAGCGCGGCGGCGGGCCGGTGCCCGGGGTCCAGTTCCAGCCGGCACCACTCGCCCGCGAGGTTGATGCCGCGCCCGGCCTCGATGGCCGGGACGATCGATCCGCCGCCGGCCCGGGCCGCCGCCTCGCCGAAGACCACCTCGCCGTCGTCGCGCAGGAAGAACTCCACGTGCGCGACCCCGGTACGCATGCCGAAGCCGCGCAGGAGCTCCGCGCTGGCGGTCAGGATGCGCTGCTCGGCGGGGGTCAGGTCGTGCTTGCGGGAGATCGTGCCGCCCGGCTCGTCGCGGAACTCCAGCACCGAGTACGTGTAGCGGGAGAGCTGCTCGAAGACCACCTCGCCGTCGCGCAGCAGCGAGTCGACGTGGTACTCCGCGCCGCGGACGTACTCCTCGACCCGGTAGTCGTGGCGCGCGTCGGCCACGAGCGGCCACACCCGGGCCAGGTCGTCGGCCGAGTCCACCCGGTGGGTGTCGCCGCAGGCCCAGCCGGCGTGCGGCTTGACCACGACCGGCCAGCCCACCTCGGCGGCGAACTCGGCGACCGCGCCGATGGTGTCCGGGCGGCAGGAGCGGGCCACCGGCACGCCCAGCTCGACGGCCCGGCGGTGCATCACGTTCTTGTCCCGGAAGGCGAGCGCCTGCTCGGGGTCCAGGCCGGGGATGCCGTGGTCGCGCCGGCACCGCGCGGCGGTCAGCACGTCGCCCTCGAACAGCGGGAAGATCCGCTCGATCGGACGGTCGGCGACGATCGCCGCGACCGCCGCCCGGACCGCCTCCGGGTCGTCCAGGTCGGCCCGGTGGCAGGGCAGCCCGGCGGTCTCCGGCGCCGGCCCGCCGGTGGGCAGCAGCACCACGCTGTCCACGCCGAGGTCGGTGGCGGCGGCGACGACGCTGCGGAACTGGGCGGCGTAGCGGCCGGCCGCGGGCCGGTAGACGATCAGGATCGCGCGGTTCACGAGCGGACCCCCGGGGTGCCGGCGGGGCTGAGCGGCGCCTCGACGGGGAACGCGGCGTCCCGGGTCTCCCGGTCCAGCACCGCCCGGTGGCGGGGCGCGGCGGTCAGCTCGCCGAGCACGGCGTCGAGGCGGTCCAGCGCCGCCTCCACCTCCGCCCGGCCGCCCGGATGGGCCGCCTCGACTGTGAGCAGCAGCCGCCGCCGGCCCAGGTCGGTGCGGACCAGGTGGCCCTGGCGCCAGTTCCAGCGCCGGGAGTGGGCCCGCCCGTGGTCGTCGGCGTAGACGACCTCGCCCGGTTCGGGCCGCTCCGGCGCATCGGGCGCGCCCAGCGGCAGGTACGCCTCCGTGCCGTCGGCCGGCCGGACGGCGAGCGCGTCGATGCCGTCCACCGCGCAGGAGGCCACCGGCAGCGCCGAGTCCAGCGAGAAGGCGTTGCAGAGGTCCACGAGCGCGTTGATCCGGGGCAGCCGGTCGCCCCGGGCCACCCGGCGGGCGATCGACTCGGCGGCGCACGGGAACCGGTTCGGGTTCACCGCCACCGCCCGGTACGCCGCCCGCCACCCGGCGATGCCCGGCAGCTCGGACACCCCGGCCTTGTCCAGGCCGGCCCGGTGCAGCGCGTCCTCGGCGGCGGTCAGTCGCTCCGCCACGGCCGGGTGGGCCGGCCCGACCTCGATCGCCGGCACGGCGAGCAGGCCGAGGACGTAGTCCGGCACGCTCGCCGTCACCCGGTCGTCGATGCGGACGGACAGCCGGTCGGCGCCGTCGCTGAGCTGGGTCATCGTCATCCCCGTCGGTTCGGTTCACACGGTCGCCCCGACCGTACGAAGCGGCGCCGCCACCGGTTGTGGCCAATCCCCGCCGATCCGGTGAGGCCAATCCGGGCCCGCGCGGGCGGCCGCATCAGGCGACCCCGGCCGGCCGGCGGTCCCGGTAGGCGGCGGCGTCCCCGGCGACCACCCGCCCGCCCAGCAGCACCATCTCGATCGCCTCGGGCCGCCCCAGCACCGTGATGTCCCGCGCCGGGTCGCCGTCGGTGACCACCAGGTCGGCCAGCCGGCCCGGCTGCACCGTCCCGGCCTCGCCGCCGCGCCCGGCCAGCCGCGCGCCGTTGGCGGTGGCCCAGGTCAGCACCGTCGGTGCGGGAATGCCGGCCATGCTCACGTACGTCTCGAGCTCCTCGGCGTACCGGCCGTGCGGGGTCCAGGCGAACCCGAAGTCGTCCCCGGCCACGATCGGAATGCCCATCTCCACCATCAGCGGCAGGATCCGCAGCGTGTTCTCCACCTCGGCCTGGAACTCCAGCGTCTCCAGGTACTCCGGGGTCTTGCCGTGCGCGGTGCCTGTGGTGAGCAGCCGGTGCGGCTGGTGCAGGCTCGGCACCACGAAGATGCCGCGTTCGGCGATCGCCTCCAGCGCCGCGTCGTCGGCGTACGTGGCGTGGTCGATCACGTCCACCCCGGCGGCGATGGCGTTGCGGATGCCGCCCAGCCCACGTGAGTGCGCCCGGATCCGTACCCCCCGCTCGTGTGCGGCGCGGGCCGCGATCACCAGTTCCTCGGCGGTGAACAGCAGCTCGTGCGAGCGGCCGTTGGGGAACGTGTCGTCGCCGGTGGAGAACACCTTGATGATCTCCGCGCCCTGGGCGACCTCGGTGTCGACGTACTCGACCAGTTCCTCCGGTGTGTCGGCCAGCCGCATCAGGTCGGTGGGGATGCGCTGCTTGACCGCCGGGTTGCGCCGCTGCGGCGGCCCGGAGACCATCAGGTCCCGGCTGCACGGCGTGATCCGCGGGCCGGGCAGCCGCCCGGCGTCGATCGCCCGGCGCAGCGCCATGTCGATGCCGGCCACCGAGCCGGCGCCGACGAACGCGGTGTAGCCCAGCCGGAGCATGGCCGCCGCGTTCCCCGCCGCGCCCAGCGTCACCTCCGGGATCGAGTGCTTGAACAGCGTCTCCCGGCCGTCGAGCACGTTCAGGTAGGCGATGTGGGTGTGGCCGAGCGTCATGCCCGGCATCACGGTCCGCCCGTCCAGGTCCAGCACGTCGACGTCCGGGTCGTGCAGCGGGGCCTGCGCCTCGGGCAGCACCGCGACGATCCGCTCCCCGTCGAGCAGCACGCTGTGGTGCGGCCGGGACGCCACCCCCAGCCCTTCCTGGACGGTGGCGCGGTGCAGCAAGGTTCGTCGGGACACGGCTGTCACTCCGGTTCTCCTCGAAGGTGCGGTCGGCGGTGGCCGAAGAGCAGCCAGACGATCTCCGCGCCGGGGCGGCGGACCACCCAGCGCAGCGCGTGCCGGCGTACCCCAGGGGCGTTCGTCACCGCGAGGTCGGCGGCCCCGGCGGCGAGCAGCTCGGCGGCGTGCTGGGTGGACTCGGCGTCGAGCCACCGCATCGGACGGTCGCGCAGCGCGGGCGGGGCCAGGTCGGCGAAGATCCGCCGGACCTCCCAGAGCGCGGCCACAGTGACCTCGCCGTCGCCCGGGTGCGCGTCCCGTTCCCGCGCCGCGATGCCGTACTCCGGGGTGGCCTGCGCGAAGTAGGCGTCCAGGCGCAGGTCGCGGTGCCAGTGGAAGCGGGTGGCGCCCTGGTACGCGCTGGGCACCAGCGCCTGGTCGACGCTGCGTTCCACGAGCGCGCCGAGCACCTCGTCGAACGTGTCGCACAGCTCGATGCGCAGCGCGTGCCGCTCGGCCAGGAACGCGGCGGTCAGGTGGCTGGACGTGCCGGCCGGCCCGAGCGTGGCCACCGCCGTGCCGGGGTGATCCGCCCACCGGTCCACCACCGTCCGCCACCGCCGCCCGTACGCCCCGGCGAGCAGGCCGGGCAGCGCGGGCACCGGCGCGGCGGCTGCGGTGTCAGGTGTCGTAGCCACGCCTGCCCGCCATCCGCCGGGCCACCCGGGTCTCGTGGTCGTCGGCGACCCGCCGGTCCACGATCCGTGCGGCCTTCCAGCTCACGAACGCGCCGGTGCTGACGATCGGGTCCAGCCCGTCGCTCAGCTCGACCTCCACCGGCACGCCGAGCGCGGCGGCGGCACGCCGGCGCACCCCGCCGGCCACCGCGGCCGGGTCGTCCACCAGGTCCTTGAGCAGCTCCAGCCGGACGGTGAGCCGGTCGCCGCCGGCCGGGTCGTGGTCGATCACCACCTGGTAGCCGGCCGAGCCGGTGACGCCGGTGAGCACCGCGCTCTCGATCTGCCCGGCGGTACGGCGCTGCCCGCCCAGGTCGATGCGGTCGAGCGTGCGCCCGACGATCTGCACCAGGTCGCCGGGCATCTCGCAGTCGCAGTCCGACGCGCCGACCACCACCGCGTCGCCGGTGCGGTAGCGGATCAGCGGCTTCACGCCGTCGACGAGCATGGTCACCGTGAGCTCGCCGGTGCCGCGCGGGCCGTGCGACGCGCCCGTCTCCGGGTCGACCACCTCGATCAGGTAGTTGGTCTGGGACAGGTGCATCCGCTTGTTGCGGCAGGCGGTGGCGATCACGAACGCCTCCTGCGAGCCGTACAGGATGTTGTAGACGTCAGCACCCCAGACCGACTCCAGGTTGTGCGCCAGCGCCGGCGTGCACATCTCGCCAGTGACGAACAGCAGCTCGACCGCGAAGTCCTCGCGCAGCCGGTAGCCGTGGTGCTCGGCGGCCTTGGCCAGCATCAGCGCCACGCCCGGCGTGCAGCAGATCACCTCAAGTTCCAGGCCCCGCATCAGCTGGAGGGCCTTGGCGAACCCGATCACCGGCGAGTACGGCCAGATCTTCGCGTTCATCGCGCCGGTGTTGCGGGCCACGTCGCCGAGCGTGTCGCCGAACGAGTGCACCTCGGTCGGGCCCATCAGCCCCACGCGGGGCGCGTGGTCGCCGAAGTGGTGGCGGAAGATCGACGCCCAGGACTCGGTGACGTGGGCGTTGCTGGCCACCACCTCGCGGCCGTCGCGGGGGCAGGGCGTGGCGGGCCCGGTGGTGCCGGTGGTCTCGTAGAAGAAGACGGCCTCGGCCAGCGGGCGGCTGAGCACGTCGAGCATCTCCTCGCGCAGGTGCGCCTTCGTGGTGAAGGGCAGCCGGTCGAGCGTGGCCGGGGTGATCGTGGACAGGTCGATCCCGGCGAGGTGCCGGGCGTAGAACGGCGAACCGGTGCCGACCTGGTCGAGCACCCGGCGCAGCTGCCGGTCCCGCCAGTCACCGAGCTGCTCGGCGGTGAGCGTGCGGTCGTAGAACGCGCGGTGCAGACGCAGGTAGTCGGCGGCGAAACCGGCTGCCGGGCCGGTGGTGGGAAGCCACATGGATCGGGGTCCTCTCGGTGTGCGTCAGTGCAGGCCGCCGTCGACGTCCAGCACGGAGGCGGTGACGTAGCTGCTGTCCGGGCCGGCCAGCCAGGCGACGGCGGCGGCGATCTCGTCCGGGGCGCCGAAGCGGCCGGCCGGGATACGGGCCCGGTAGTCGTCCCGGCGGGCCGCCGGGATCCGGGCGGCCATCGGCGTCTCGACCAGCCCGGGGGCGACCGCGTTGACCCGGATGCGGTGCGCGGCGAGCGCCCGGCCGAGGCTGCGGGTGAGCGCGACGACAGCGCCCTTCGAGGCGCCGTACGCGGCGTCCGGGCTGCCGATCCGGCCACTGATCGAGGCGACGTTGACCACGGTGCCCGGACGTCCGGCGGCCACCAGCGCCCGGGCGTACGCGAGCGTGCCGAAGAACGTCGCGCCGAGGTTCGTGTCCAGCACCTCGGCATACGTGCGCGGGTCGTAGTCGAGGAAGTCCCGGGCCGGGTAGACGCCGGCGTTGTTCACCAGCACGGCGGGCAGGCCGTGTCGCTCGTGCACGTCGTCCAGCAGCCGCTGCGCCTGATCCGGCACGGCCAGGTCGGCGACGAGCGCCGCGTACGCGGACGGGTCGGCGGCCGGCTCGCGGTCGACGCTGAGCACCCGGTGACCGGCGCGGGTGAGCGCCGCGGTGACTGCCCGGCCGATGCCGCCGGCCCCGCCGGTGACCACGGCGAGCGGGGGTACGGACCCGGACATGATCCGTCTCCGCCGCTCAGCCGGCGACCGGCAGCGCCGCCGGTACGCCGCGCAGGAAGTTGTCGAACAACCGCAGCCCGTCCTGGGTGGTCACGCTCTCCGGATGGAACTGCACCCCCTCGACGGCGAGCGTGCGGTGGCGCAGGCCCATCACGTAGCCGTCGTCGCCGGAGCGGGCGGTCACCTCCAGCGGGGGCGGCACCGGGTCGGCGACGATGAGCGAGTGGTAGCGGGTGACCGTAAGCGGCGCCGGCGCCCCGGCATAGACCCCGCGGCCGTCGTGCGTGACCTCGCTGGTCTTGCCGTGCATCAGGTGCCGGGCCACAGCGATCGTGCCGCCGTACGCCAGGCCGATCGCCTGGTGGCCGAGGCAGACGCCGAGCAGCGGCACCCGGCCGGCGAACGCGTGGACCAGCTCGACGTGGCCGGAGTCGCCGGGGTGGCCGGGCCCGGGGCCGAGCACCACCGCGTCGGGGCGCAGCGCGGCGAGGTGCCGGGGGCTGCGCGCGCGGGACCGGACCACCACCGTCCGCGCACCGAGCGTGCGCAGGTACTGGTCGATGATGTGGGTGAAGCTGTCGTACGCGTCGACGAGCAGGACCTTCACGGCAGCAGCTCCTCGCCGGTCAGGGCCCAGTAGGCGGCGCTCATCTTGGCCAGCGTCTCCCGCCACTCGGCGGCCGGTGTGGAGTCGGCGACCACCCCGGCGGACGCCTGGGTGTGGTAGCGGTGCCCGTCGTGCACGACGGTGCGGATGCAGAGCGCGAGCACCGCGAACCCGCGGACGTCGACCAGGCCGATGGCGCCCGCGTAGATGCCCCGGGGCTCCGCCTCCAGCCCGTCGATGATCTCCATCGACCGCAGCTTCGGCGCGCCGGTCATGGTGCCGGCCGGGAACGCGGCCCGGACCGCCGCCCACACGTCCGCGCCGTCGTCGAGGCGCCCGGACACGGTGGAGACCAGGTGATGCACGTACGCGAACGGCTCGACGTCGAGCATCGCGTCCACCGACAGCGTGCCCGGCTCGCAGACCCGGCCGATGTCGTTGCGGCACAGGTCGACGAGCATGACGTGCTCGGCGCGCTCCTTCTCGCTGGCCCGCAGCTCGGCCACCCGGCGGCGGTCGGTCAGCGGGTCGGCCGAGCGGGCGGCGGTGCCGGCGATCGGGCGCATCGACAGCCGGTCGCCGTCCAGGCGCAGGAACAGCTCCGGGCTGGCGCCGATCACCGTGCGCCCGGCCCAGGGCGCCAGGTACATGTACGGCGACGGGCTGCGGTGCCGCAGGCGCCGGTAGACGTCCAGCGGGGTGAGGGTGGTCTCCACCTCGATGCGGTGGCCGATCTGCACCTGGTAGCTGTCGCCGACCCGGATGTGCCGCAGGCACCGCCGCACCCGCTCGGCGAACGTCTCCTCGTCGACGGTGTCGCGCACCCGTTCCGGCGTGGGCGCGGGTGGCGGCGGCTGGTCGGCGGGCACGCCGGTGAGCAGCCGCGTCACCGGCGGCGCCGGCTGCGGCGGCAGGTGCGGGCCGGTGGCGTGCAACTGGTGCGCGGTGCCGGCCCGCAGGTCCCACCAGACGGTGTGCCGGAACAGCGTCAGCGCGAACCGGGGGAGGTCGTCGTCGGCCCGGCCGAGGGTCAGCTCGTCCATGTCACGGGCGGCCTCGTAGGCCAGGGTGGTGAGGAAGCCGAAGGCGAACCGGTCGGCCGGCACGGGCGTCTCGACGGTGAGGGCGCGCTGCACGGCGCGGACCACCGACCAGAGCTGCGCCGGGCCGGGCACGTGCCAGGCGGACGTGGTGCCCTGCCGCCGGGCCGGTGCGCCGAGGACGCCGGTGACCACCGCGCCCAGCGCGTCGCCCAGCGGCCCGGCGGCGGCCAGCTCGCACCCGTCGGCCAGGAACCGCAGCTCGGCGAGACGGCCCCAGCCCACCGCCGCGGCCTGCCGGTCGGCGGCCGGTCCGTCCAGGCTTTCGAAGAGGTACGCGTCGTGTGCGGCATGGCTTTGTGTCAATGCGGTGTACAACGTGAGCGGATCGATCGACGGCAGTGTGACTGAGGTCACGGAAATCGGAATTCGGCCGGTCGGCGTCGTGCGTCCCGGCGTCTCCGAACGGTGGTCTGCGGTTTCCGCGCCCACCGTGGTCGACAATGAGGACACTGTGGAACCCCCCTTTGAGCAGCCCGGATGTCCCGACGCGGACCGGCTGGACCGCGTTCGGTGACAGATCGGACTTCCCCCGTTGAAAAGGACGCGCGGCACCCCCCGGTTGCGGCCGGGAATCGGTTGCGGTCCCGGGAAACACTTTCACCAAGTGCGGTTCCCGCTGTCCATACCACTTCGGAGACCGGGGAGAGGACCAATCGGTGTGGCATCTGAATCTGTCAATTGACGGCGATGCGCGTGAAACGTTGTCGGCGCAGCTCCGCAACGCTCTGCGCGGGCGGATCACCGACGGCACGCTGCGCCCCGGGACGCGCGTGCCGTCGACCCGCCAGCTCGCGACTGACCTCGGCGTGTCCCGCACCGTGGTCGTCGAGGCGTACGAGCAGCTCTGCGCCGAGGGCTACCTCACCTCACAGCGCGGCTCCGGCACCTCGGTGGCGGACTCCGCGCACGCCGGCGTCGCCTCCGCGCTCACCGCCGACGAGGCACCCGCGCCCGAGGTGTGGGACCTGCGCGCCGGCGGCACCGACGTGTCCACGTTCCCGCGCCAGGACTGGATCCGCTGCGTCAGCTCGGTGCTCCGCTCGGCCGGGCCGCAGGAACTGGGCTACGCCCCGCCGTCCGGCCTGCCGGCGGTCCGCCGCACGCTCGCCGGCTACCTGGGCCGGGTCCGGGGCGTCCGCGTCCGCCCCGAGCACCTGATGATCACCTCCGGCTTCGCCCAGGGGCTGGCGCTGCTCTGCCGGGTGCTGCGCGACCAGGGACACGAGGCGATCGGCGTGGAGGATCCCGGGCACCCGGGGGAGTGGGCGTTCATCGCCGACGCCGGGCTGCGGCCGGTCGGTGTGCCGGTGGACCGGGAGGGCATCCGCGTCGGCGAGCTGGCCGCGACCGGCGTACGGGCCGTGCTCACCACCCCGGCCAGCCAGTTCCCCACCGGTGCGCCGCTGAGCCGGCGGCGCCGGGAGCAGCTCGTCGACTGGGCGCGTGCGGTGGACGGGTACGTCGTCGAGGACGACTTCGACGCCGCGTTCGTGGCGCCGGCGCAGCGGATGCCCGCGTTGCAGAGCGTCGCGCCGGACCGGGTGGTGTACGCCGGCAGTGCCAGCAAGGTCCTCGCCCCGGCGCTGCGGCTCGGCTGGCTGGCCGCGCCGACCGGGCTGGCCGCCTCGATCGAGCGGGTCCGGGCCGGCTGGGACATCGGCTGTTCCGGGCTGGACCAGCTCGCCTTCGCCCGGCTCGTGGACACCGGCGCGTTCGACCGGCACCTGCGCCGGCTGCGGGCCGAGTTCCAGCGCCGCGGCCAGGCGGTACGCCAGCACGTCGCACGCCATCTGCCCGGCGTGGCGCCGCTCGACGCCAGTGGTGGCCTCCAGACGTACCTGGTGCTGCCCCGCTGGTGCGCCGAGGAGTCCATGGTGGCGGCCGCGCGGCGCCGGTCCGTGCTGGTGCGCGGCGGCCGGTTCTACGCCCTGCGCGCCGACGACCGGCCCCCGGCGCTGGTCATCGGGTACGCCGGGGTGCGCGGCGCCGAGCTGGGGCGGGGACTGGCCGGGGTCGCCGCGGCCTACCGCGACGTGACCGCGCGCCACGCGCCGGGTGTCAATGTGCGGCGGGCTGCGGAATCCGACCGAAGGACCGGCTTGACAGCGTGATCAGCGCTTAGGTTAGCCTAACCTCCGTGACGAGCAGAACGGTGCGAGCCGACGGCTTGAGCGGCAGCGACCTGCGGCTGGGCTACCACGGCACGACGGTGGTGCACGACGCCGCCATCACGCTTCGGCCCGCGGCGGTGACCGCGTTGGTCGGCCCGAACGGCAGCGGCAAGTCGACGCTGCTGCGCGGGCTGGCCCGCCTGCACCCGCTGGAGCACGGCGAGATCGTGCTGGCCGACGGCACGCCGGCCCGGGCGCTGTCCGCCCGGGACTTCGCCCGCCGGGTCACGCTGCTCGCGCAGAGCCGCCCCACCCCCAGCGGGGTGACGGTGCGCGACGTGGTCGGGTACGGCCGGCACCCGTACCGCCAGCGGTGGCGCGCGAACGACCTCGACGGACCGGCCGCGATCGACCGGGCCATGCGGGTGACGGGCGTCGACGGCATGGCCGGCCGGCCGGTCGACGAGCTGTCCGGCGGCGAGCTGCAACGGGTCTGGCTGGCCACCTGCCTGGCCCAGGACACCGCGATCCTGCTGCTGGACGAGCCGACCACGTTCCTGGACCTGCGCTACCAGGTGGAGATCCTCGACCTGATGCGCGAACTCGCCGACACCGCCGGCGTCGCCGTCGGTGTGGTGCTGCACGACCTGAACCAGGCCGCGGCCGTCGCCGACCAGGTCGTGCTCCTGCACGAAGGCCGCGTCCGCGGCGCCGGCACGCCGCACGAGGTGTTCACCGAGGCGGCGCTCACCGAGGCGTACGGCATTCGCGTCGAGGTGACTGTCGACCCGGTCACCAACCTGCTCTCCACTCGTCCCGTCGGCCGGCACACGACCCGCGTCTCCGCCTGACCGACTCCTGCCCACAGAAGAGAAACCGATGTTGCGTACCCGCCTGACCCTGCTCGCCGCCGCCGCGGCCAGCGCGCTGCTGATCGCCGGCTGCGGCACCACCGAGGAGCCCGCCGCCGCACCGTCCCCCTCCGACGCCGCGTCCACCGGCCCGGTCACCGTCACCGACAGCCGGGGCAAGACCATCACCCTCAAGAGCCCCGCCACCAAGGTCGTCGGCCTGGAGTGGGGCGAGGTCGAGATGCTCGTCGGCCTCGGCGTGATGCCGGTCGGCGTGGCCGACCCGAAGGGGTACGCCACCTGGGTGACCGCCGCCCCGCTCGACGCGGGCGTCAAGGACGTCGGCACCCGGGGTGAGCCGAGCGTCGACTCCATCGTCGCGCTCCAGCCGGACCTCGTGGTGATGGAGGCCGAGCGCGGCTCCGCCGTCGTCACCCAGCTGGAGAAGTACGTCCCGGTGCTGGTCACCAAGGGCAGCGACGCCTCCGACAACATCGGCCGGATGCGCGCGGACCTGAAGATGATCGCCACCGCGACCGGCCGGACCGCCCAGGCGGACAAGCTGCTCGCCGACTTCGACGCCGCGCTCGCCGACGGCAAGAAGAAGATCGCCGACGCCGGGGCGGCCGGCAAGCAGTTCGCCATCGCCGACGGCTGGAAGGAGGGCAGCACCGTCTCGATCCGGATGTTCGGCCAGGGCGCGTTCGTCTCCCAGCTCGGCATCCAGCTCGGCCTCAAGAACGCCTGGACCGGCAAGACCGACGAGATGTGGGGCCTGGGCCAGACCGACGTCGAGGGCATGAACGTCCTCAAGAGCCAGGACCTGCACTTCTTCTACAACGCCTCGGACGGCAACGACGTGTTCGCCGACGGCCTCGCCGGCAACGCGATCTGGCGCTCCCTGCCGTTCGTCCAGCAGAACAAGCTGCACAAGATGCCCAACGGCATCTGGACGTTCGGCGGCACGCTGTCCGCCAAGCAGTACATCGACGAGCTGGTGAAGGTCTACACGGCTTGAGCGCGATGACCGCCCCCGCCCCGCCGGGGCCGGCCACCCGGCCGGCCCCGGTCGGGCCGCCGCCCGTCCGGCGCAGCCGGGTCGCCGGCGCGTTCACCCTCGCCGCCGTGGTGCTCGTCGCGATCACCGCGGTGCACCTCACCCAGGGCACGTCGTCGGTGGGGGCGCTGGACCTGCTCCGGCTGCTGACCGGCGGCGACGACGAGGCCGCCCGGATCCTTGTCGCCTCCCGCCTGCCCCGGCTGCTCACCGGCCTGGCCGTCGGCGTCGCGCTCGGTTTCGCCGGCGCGGCGTTGCAGTCGACCACCCGCAACCCGCTCGCCTCGCCGGACACGCTCGCCGTCAACGCGGGCGCGCACCTGGCGATCGTCGCCACCGCCGCGTTCGGGATCGCGCTGCCGGCGCTGCCCTCGGGCGGCCTGGCGTTCTGCGGCGGCCTCGCCGCCGCCTCCCTGGTCATGCTGCTCTCGGCCGGCGGGCAGGCCGCCACCACCCGGCTCATCCTCGCCGGCTCGGCCACCGCGATGGCGCTCGCCTCGCTGACCATGCTGCTCCTGCTGCTGTTCGAGCAGTCCACCATCGGCCTGTTCGCCTGGGGCAACGGCTCGCTCGTGCAGGGCGACCTCGCCGCGTTCACCCAGCTCGCCCCCGTGATCGGGGTCGCCGCGCTGCTGCTCGTGACGCTCGGGCACCGGCTGGACCTGCTCGCCCTCGGCGACGACACCGCCACCGTGCTCGGGCTCAACGTGCGCCGGACCCGGCTCATCGTGGTGCTGCTCGCAGTGCTGCTCTCCGCCGCCGCGGTCACCCTGGCCGGGCCGATCGGCTTCGTCGGCCTCGGCGCGCCGGTGATCGTCCGGCTGCTCGGCCGGTGGGTGCCCGAGGTGCACCGGCACCGCATCCTGATGCCGCTGGCCGGCATCGTCGGCGTCGTCATCGTGCTCGGCTCCGACGTGCTGCTACGCGCCGTGCTCGGCGGGCAGGCCGGTGTCGACGTGCCCACCGGCGTGGTGACCACGCTCTTCGGCGCGGTGCTGCTGATCTGGCTGGCCCGCCGCCACCGCGACGCCGGGCCGACCCGGCAGGCGCCCGGTGGCCACGCCGCCGTCCGCTCCCGCGGCTTCGTCGCCGCCGTCGTCGCGGCCTGCGCGGTCGTCGTCACCGCCGCGCTGGTGCTCGGCATGCTCGCCGGTGACACGTGGGTGCTGCTCGGCGACATCGTCAACTGGGTGCAGGGCCGCACCGGGCCGGCGTACACCTTCGTGCTGGACGCCCGCTGGCCGCGGGTCACCGCGGCGCTGCTGGCCGGGGCCGCGCTGGCCCTGGCCGGCACCACGGTGCAGGCGGTGTGCCGCAACCCGCTCGCCGAACCGGGCATCCTCGGCATCACCGGCGGCGCCGGCATCGGCGCGGTGTCGCTGCTGACGTTCGCGCCGATGGCCGGCGTGCTCGCCCTGTCCGGCGCCGCCGGTCTGGGCGCGGTCGCCGCGTTCGCGCTGGTCTATGGCCTGGCGCGACGGCGCGGCCTCAACTCCGACCGGCTGGTGCTGATCGGGTTCGCGGTCTGGCAGGGCGGGACGGCGGTCATCACGTTCATCGTGGTCTCGTCCGACCCGTGGAACACCGGCAAGGCGCTGACCTGGCTGTCCGGCTCCACCTACGGGCGTACCGCCCCGCAGGTGCTGCCGGTGCTGATCGCGTTGCTGATCGCGCTGCCGGTGGTGGCCGCCGTACGCCGCGAGCTGGACCTGCTCGCGCTCGACGACGACACGCCCCGGGTGCTCGGCGTCCGGCTGGAACGCGCCCGGCTGATCGCGCTCGGCCTGGCGGCGCTGCTCACCGCCACCGCCGTGTCGGCAGTCGGTGTGATCGGCTTCGTCGGCCTGGTCGCGCCGCACGCGGCCCGCGCCCTCGTGGGCGGGCGGCACACCCGCGTTCTGCCGGTCGCGGTGCTGCTCGGCGCCACCCTGGTCAGCCTCGCCGACACGCTCGGCCGCAGCGTGATCGCCCCCGCCCAGGTCCCCGCCGGTCTGGTCACCGCCCTGATCGGCACCCCGTACTTCGTCTGGCTGCTGTGGCGTTCCCGCGCCGCGGCGGCCGCCCGTTAGCCCGTTCACCGACGTACCGCCCACCGGCCGTGAGAGGAATGACGCATGACCAGCACCCTGGCCGTCGCGCCCTGGCGAGTCTTCACCGTTGAGGTCCGCGCGCTGCGGCGGCTCGGCCCGTCCTTCCTGCGGGTGACGCTCACCGGCCCGGATCTGGACCGGTTCGCCGACAACGGGTACGACCAGCGGATCAAGCTGGCCCTGCCGCCGGTCGACGGGGCGCCGGGGGAGCTGCCCGACGGGCCGGACTGGTTCCCGCGGTGGCGTGAGCGGCCGGACGCGCTGCGCAGCCCGATCCGCACGTACACGGTCCGCGCCGTCCGGCCGGAGGCGTACGAGGTGGACGTGGACATGGCGCTGCACGGCGACGGCGGCCCGGCCACCCGGTGGGCACGGCGGGCCCGCCTCGGCGACCGGATCGCCGTCGTCGGCCCGGACGCCGGGTGGGACGGCCCGCACGGCGGCGTCGAGTTCCAGCCGCCGGCCGGCGCCACGCTGCTGCTCGCCGGCGACGAGACCGCCGCGCCGGCGATCTGCGCGATCCTGGAGCGGCTGCCCGCCGACGCGCGCGGGCACGCGCTGGTGGAGGTGCCGGAGACCGGCGACGAGCTGCCCTGCGCGGCGCCGGCCGACGTCACGGTGACCTGGCTGCCCCGCGACGGCGCGCCGCACGGCAGCCGGCTCACCCCGGCCGTGACGAGCCTGGCCGGCCGGCTGGTGCCCGTACCGGCCGGACCGGGCGCGCCGCCGCTGGCCGAGGTGGACGTGGACCGGGACATCCTCTGGGAGGTGCCGGAGCGGCCCGACGGCGCGGCGCTCTACGCCTGGCTGGCCGGGGAGGCGGCGGTGATCCGCGGCCTGCGCCGGCACCTGGTCACCGAGCGGGGCATGGACCGGTGCGCGGTGGCGTTCATGGGCTACTGGCGGGCCGGTCGCGCGGAGAACTGATCGTCCCCACCGCCGTCGAAGCGGGCCGGCGCACGGCGCCGGCCCGCTTCTTCGTCGTCCCCGTCAGTCGCGCGGCGCGTACGGGGCGAGCGGGTTGACCAGCGTGCCGGCGAACTGCAACGCGGCCGACGGGTCGGACAGGTCCACCATCTGCTGGTTGTTGCGCAGCTGGAGCCGGTTGAGGCAGGACAGCGTGAACTCCGGCGCGAACAGGTCGTGCCGGCGCATCCGGTCGGCCAGGTGCGGCACCGTGGCGGCGTAGCCGGCGGCGCACTCGGCCACCGTGCGCCAGAACCCGTCCTGGTCGAGCACGCCCTGGGTGTGCAGGGCGGCGCTCAGGTGCCGAAGGAAGCAGTCGAACACGTCGGTGAAGATGGACAGGATCTTCTCGTCCTCCGGAATGGCGGCCCGGATCCGCCGCACCCGCTCGGGCAGGTCCGCGTCCGGGTCCATCACCACGATCTCCTCGGCGATGTCCTTGAACACGACCCGCTCCACCACGCCGCCGTCCAGCACCAGGATGACGTTCTCGCCGTGCGGCATGAACGCCAGGTCGTGGGCGTACAGGCTGTGCAGCAGCGGCACCAGGTAGGCGTCCAGGTAGCGGCGCAGCCAGTCGGCCGGGGCCAGCCCCGACTCGTCGATCAGCGCCGCGGCCAGCGAGCGCCCGTCCCGGTCCAGGTGCAGCAGCGAGGCCATGGTGGCCAGCCGCCGCCCGGGTTCCAGCCCGGGCACCGGGCTCTCCCGCCACAGCGCCGCCAGCATCTTGCGGTACGGGGAGTACCTGTCGGTCGCCGCCTCGTACTGGCGGTGCCGGTAACCGATCGCGGCCCGCTCCCGGATGATCGACAGGCCGGTGCGCTTGAGCACCGGGTCGCCCTCGATCAGCCCGGCCAGCCAGTCGTTGATGGCCGGCGTCGCCTCCATGTACGCGGCGGACAGCCCGCGCATGAAGCCCATGTTCAGCACCGACAGCGCGGTCTTCACGTAGTGCTTCGCCGGGTCGCTGACGTTGAAGAAGGTGCGGATGGACTGCTGCGCGAGGTACTCGTCCGGCCCCTCGCCGAGGCAGACCAGCCGGCGCGCGGCCACCTCACCGGCGAACGTGACGGCGAGCTTGTTCCACCACTGCCACGGGTGCACCGGGACGAACAGGTAGTCGGCCGGGTCCAGGCCCAGCCCGGTGAGCGTGGCGGTGAACCCGGCCAGCGTCTCCTCGCCCAGCTCGGCCCGGACCAGCGTGTCGTAGTCCAGGTCGTCGGCGCAGGTGAACGTGGTGTGGTCGCGGTGCGCGGCGAGCCAGAGCAGCCGTACCGGCGCGGCGGCCTCCGGGGCGTACGCGTGGTACTCGTGCACGCCGAAGCCGATGCGGCCGTTGTTGGCCACGAAGCAGGGATGCCCCTCGGTCATGCCGGTCTCGATCGCCTGGAAGTCGGCGGCGGCCAGCTCGGCGGCGCTCAGCGCGGGCTTGGCCAGCTTGTACGCGGTCCCGGCCAGCGTGGAGGTGATCTCCTCCAGGTAGACCGGCAGAATCGCGTCGGTGAGGCCGAGCGCGCCGCGCAGCTCCACGCACAGGTCGACGGCGTCGGGCGGCAGGTCCGCGCCGTCGCGGCGGCGCACGATGCTGTCCGCGTCGACCTGCCAGTGGTCGAGCGCCAGCCGCTGCGCGGCGAACCGGTACTCGACGGCGCCGTCGTCGCTGCGCACCAGCCACTGTCCCGGGCCGGCGGGCTCGGGGGTGATCAGGCGCTCGTGGGCGAACTCGGCGAGCGCCTTGCGCACCAGCAGCCGGTTGGCCGTCGCCCACGCCTCGGGGGTCAGGTGGTCCACGGATGCGCTGGCGTTCACGCCGGTGCCCCTTCCTCGCTGGCGGGCGCGCCGGTGGCGGCCCGGAACTGGTCCCGGGTGCAGACGCTGAGCAGCGCCTCCTTCTCGGGCTTGCGGATCGGGCCGACGACTGTGAAGCCGACTGCCGCGTTGAGCGCGTGCACGGCGGTGTTGCGCACGTCCGGCTCCACCACCACCCGGCGCGTCGCCGGGTCGGCGAACAGCCAGGCCATCACCGTGGTGATGACGGCCCGGGTGAAGCCGTGGACCGGCGTGTCGGCGGGCGCGCAGAGGAAGTGCATGCCCACGTCGCCGGGCTCCGGGTCGTAGAGATCGACCAGCTCGACGTGCGCCGGGTCGTACCGCTCGGCCAGGAACGCCGGGGTGCCGCGCCACGACCCGAGGTACGCGTCGTGGTGCGGGTGGTCGGCGATGCGCCGGTACTCGGCGGCGACGGCGTCCACGTCGGCGTCCTGCATGAGCCAGAACGCGGACTTGGGGTGGGTGACCCAGCGGTGCAGCAGCGCGGCGTCGGCGTCCGGGTCCAGCGGGCGCAGCGTGAACTCGCCCAGCGCGTCGTCGACGCGGGTGAACGCGGTCATGCGGGGCCGGCTGGGCATGCGCTCGCGGCCCTCGCTTCGCTCGGTGCGCTCGCTCATGCCGGGGCTCCGGCCGGCGCGCCGAACTCCTGGAAGGCGATGGTCTTCTCCACCGGGTAGTGCTCCCGGCCGGTCATCTCCCGGATCAGCCACGAGTTGCGGTACGGACCCATGCCCAGGTCGGGCGAGGTGATGCTGTGCGTGTGGGTGCCGCCGTTCTGGAGGAACACGCCCCGGCCGGTGTGGTCGATGCTGTAGTTGCGGGCCACGTCGAAGCGGCCGTGCGCGTCGAAGCGGAGCCGGTCGCGTACCGGCGCGAGGAACTCCGGCACCCGGTAGTGGTAGCCGGTGGCCAGCACCAGTCCTTCCGTGTCGAGGGTGAACGCGCGGTCCTGCTCTGTGTGGCGCAGCCCGAGCCGGTAGCGGCCGTCGGTGTACGCCGCCTCGACCAGCTCGGTGTTGGTCAGCAGGCGCGTCGGCGCCGGTCCGTGCAAGCTCTTGGCGTACAGCAGGTCGTAGATGTCGTTGATCAGGTCGGCGTTGATGCCCTTGAACAGCGGCTTCTGCGCGGCCTCCAGCGCGTAGCGGGTCGGCTCGGGCAGCGCGTGGAAGTAGTCCACGTAGTCCGGCGAGGTCATCTCCAACGTGAGCTTGGTGTACTCCAGCGGGAAGAACCGGGGCGAGCGGGTCACCCAGGTGAGCTGGTAGCCGTACGTGTCGATGTCGCCGAGCAGGTCGTGGTAGATCTCCGCGGCGCTCTGGCCGCTGCCGACGATCGTGATGCTGTCCTTGGCCCGCAGCGCCTCCCGGTGCTCCAGGTAGCGCGAGTTGTGGATCATGTCACCGCCCAGGCCGGCGCAGGCGGGCGGCAGGTACGGCGGCGTGCCGGTGCCGAGCACGAGGTGCCGGGCCCGGTGGGTGACCGGCCCGTCCGGCGTGTCCGCGTGCACCACGTACCGGTCGTCGGCCTCGTCGTACTCGACCGCGGTGACGGTGTGCCGGAAGCGCAGGTTCGGCAGCTTCCCGGCGGCCCAGCGGCAGTAGTCGTTGTACTCGGCGCGCAGCGGGAAGAAGCTCTCCCGGATGTAGAACGGGTAGAGCCGGCCGGTCTCCTTCAGGTAGCTCAGGAACGAGTACGGCGAGGTGGGGTCCGCGAGCGTGACCAGGTCGGCGATGAACGGCGTCTGGAGCCGGGTGGATTCCAGCAGCATGCCGGGATGCCAGTCGAAGCTGTCGCGGGCCTCCAGGAACAGCCCGTCGAGGTCGTCGATCGGCGCGGTGAGGCAGGCCAGGCCGAGATTGTAGGGGCCCAGCCCGACGGCGATGAAGTCGTGGGTCGACATGTTCTCGTTCTCCTCGGCGGGGGTCAGACCGGGCAGGACAGCTCGGCGGTGGCCGCGGTCCGGGCGTACCAGGCGGCGTGGTCGGCGATGAGGTCCAGCACGTGGGCGATGTCGTCCACTGTGGTCTCGGGGTTGAGCAGGGTGAGCTTCAGGTGGTGGGCGCCGTCGACCTTGGTGCCGGCGACCAGGGCCGCGCCGGAGGCGGCGAGCGCGTCGCGGGCGTGCAGGTTGGCCTCGTCGACCAGGTCGGGCGCGAGGCCGGGCGGCCGGTACCGGAAGACCACTGTGCTCAGTTGCGACGGCGCGGCCACCTCGAAGCGCGGGTCGGCGTCGAGCCGCCGCCACGCCTGCGCCGCGAGGTCGACGACCTGGTCGAACAGCGCGCCGATCGCGTCCGGCCCCATGATCCGCAGGGTCAGCCAGAGCTTGCACGCGTCGAACCGGCGGGTGGTCTGGATGCTCTTGTCGACCTGGTTCGGGATGCCCTGCTCGACCGCGCGGGCCGGGTTGAGGTAGTCGGCGTGCCAGGTGGCGTGGCGCAGCGTCCGGCCGTCCCGGACCAGCAGCGCGCTGGAGCTGACCGGCTGGAAGAACGACTTGTGGTAGTCCACAGTCACCGACGCGGCCCGTTCGATGCCGTCGAGCAGGTGCCGGCGGGTGGGGGAGACCAGCAGCCCGCAGCCGTACGCGGCGTCGACGTGCAACCAGACGCCCGCGGCGGCGCAGATGTCGGCGATCTCCGGCAGTGGGTCGACGGTGCCGAAGTCGGTGGTGCCGGCGGTGGCGACGACGGCCATCACCACCTGGCCGTCGCGGTGGCAGCTGTCGATGGTGCGGGCCAGTTCGTCGGTGCGCATCCGGCGGGTCGCGTCGGTGGGCACGGTGAGCACCGCGTCGGCGGCCAGGCCGAGCAGCTTGGCGGCCTTCTGCACGCTGAAGTGCCCGGCCGCGGAGGTGAGGATGCGCAGCCGGGAGAGCACCTGCGGCCGGTCCGGCCGGCCGGTGGAGCCGCCCACCACCGTGCGGTACGCCTCCTCGCGCGCCAGCAGCATCGCCTGGAGGTTCGACTGGGTGCCGCCGCTGGTGAACACGCCGTCGGCGCCGGCGCCGAACCCGATGCGCCCGGCCGTCCACTCGATCAGGCGCCGCTCCATCAGCGTCGCGCCGGCGCTCTGGTCCCAGGTGTCCAGGGAGGAGTTGACCGCGCTGAGCACCGCCTCGCCGAGCAGCGCCGGGATGACCACCGGGCAGTTCAGGTGGGCCAGGTAGCGCGGGTGGTGGAAGTAGACCGCGTCGCGCAGCCACACGTCGTGCAGCTCGTCCAGGGCGGCGTCGGTGTCGCCGAGCGGCCGGTCCAGGTCGATGGCGCCGATGAGCGGCGCCAGCTCGTCGGGGGTGACGCCGGTGAACGGCCGGTCCGCCTCGCCCACCCGGCGGGCGACCCGGTCGACGCCGCGCGCCAGCACGTCCCGGTACCGCGCGAGCGTGCCGGCGTTGAACAGGTGGCCGCGTGCCGTGGCGGCGGCGCTGCCGGTGTCGGTGGGCGCGGCGCCGGTCGGGCTCCCGATCGAACTCATGCGACTTCCCAGCGGTCGTACGGACAGGACACGCGGCGACAGCCGCGGCGATCAGGTTAGGTTAGGCTGGCCTAACTAGCAAGCACGACTCGGGGTGCTTTGTCACGGATGCGCCGGTGGTTGGCGCCTTGGCCGCGTCGCGGTAAGGTCGCCCTCGGTTAGGGGAGGTTATCCTAAGTTGACTGTGGAGCGGAACCGGCGCCCGGCGCGCCGAGGCGGCGCGAGACGATGACGTACGTCGATCGCGACAGGTGGGGTGTGCCCCGGTTGTGGGCCGCCGACGTCGACGCGCTCGCGCGTCTGCAGGGGCGTGTCGCCGCGCTGGACCGGGCCTGGCAGATCAGCGTCGAACGATGGCGTGCCGAGGGCCGGCTGGCCGCCCACGTCGGCGCGGCCGAACTGGCGTGGGACCGGTTCGCCCGGCGCGTACGGCTGGACGACACCGCCCGGCGCTGCTACGAGGGCCTGGACCCGGACACCCGGCGGTGGGTCGAGGCGTACGTCGACGGGGTCAACTCCGGACTCGTCGAGGGTGCCGCCGGCGCGCCCGAGTTCGCCGCCACCGGCACCGCGCCCGAACCCTGGCAGCCCTGGTCGCCGCTCGGCGTCTTCCTCGTCCAGCACGTGCTCTTCTCCACGTTCCCGAACAAGCTCTGGCACGCGCACGTGGCCCGCACGCTCGGCCCCGAGGCGGCCGGGCTGTTCGCGGTCGAGGGACCGGCGTCCTCCGGCAGCAACGCCTGGGCGCTGCCCGCCGACCCGGCCACCGGGCGCGGCCCGGTGATCGCCGGGGACCCGCACCGGCTGCTCGAACTACCCGGCGTCTACCAGCAGGTCCGGCTCGCCTGCCCGGAGTTCGACGTGATCGGCCTCGCCTTCCCCGGCGTACCCGGCCTGCCGCATTTCGGCCACACCGGCCACGTGGCCTGGGCCGTCACCAACGCGATGGCCGACTACCAGGACCTCTACCGCGAACGGCTGCGCCGCGACGGCGACCGCGTGCTGGTGCGCGAGGCGGACGGCTGGACGCCCGCCGCGCGCCACGTCGAGGAGATCGAGGTCCGCGGCGGCGCCCCGGAGACGGTCGAGGTGATCGAGACGCCGCGCGGGCCGGTGATCGACCACGACCGGGTCACCGGCGACGCGATCGCCCTGCGCACGCCGAGCCGGGTCGAGGCCCGCCTCGGCTTCGAGGCGTTGCTGCCACTGCTGCGCGCCCGGCACACCGGTGACGTCGCCGAGGCGCTGCGCCACTGGGTCGAGCCGGTCAACAGCGTGCTCGCCGCCGACACCGGGGGCAGTGTCCGCCGCCTGGTCGCCGGCCTGGTCCCGGTACGCGACGAGCGGTGCCGCCGGGAACCCGTACCGGCCTGGGAGCCGGCCTACCGGTGGCGGGGCGACTACCTGCCGCTCGTGGACGAACCGGTCGACGGCGTGGCGGTGTGCGCGAACGACCGCCGCGAGGACGTGGCCGCACACGGCGCCGACTTCGCCCCGCCGCACCGGGCCCGCCGGATCCGGGAACTGCTCGCCCAGGGCGCCGACGCGTCCACGGTGCACACCGACGACCGGCTCCCGGCCGGGCCGCTGTACCGGCTGCTCGACCGGCTCGACCCCGGCCGGCTCGACGAACCCGCCCGCGCGCTGCTGCTGCGGCTGCGCGGCTGGGACCGGGCGATGGCGGCCGGCTCGGCCGAGGCCGGCGCGTACGCGGCCTGGCGGGCGGCACTCGCCCGGCGGTTGCGCGTACACCCGAGGTTGCGTGCCCTCGGCGAGCCGTGCGGTTTCGACGAGCTGTTCGCGCCCTGGACCGACCCGGCGGCCCGGATCGGCCTGGCGCTGGACCACCTCGCCGCCGAGTTCGGCTCCGGCCTCGCGGCACCGGCGGCCGAGGCGCTGGCCGAGGTGGCCGCCGGCCCGGCGCCCGGTGAGTGGGGCGGCCGGCACCTGCTGCACCCGGTGCACCTGGGTGTCGCCCCGGCGGTCACCGACGCGGTCGCGGCGATGCGGCAGCGGGTGGCGCTGGCCGGTGACACCGACTGCGTGCTGGCCACGTCCAGCGTGCCGGGCGTCTCCGACGCCTGCTGGCGCGGCCCGGTGGTCCGCTACGTGTGGGACCTGACCGACCGGGCGGCCAGCCGCTGGATCGTCCCGTTCGGCGCATCCGGGCGCCCCGGCGACGCGCACTTCGCCGACCAACTCACCCACTGGGCCGCCGGGACGCTGATCCCGGTGCCCGCCGGCCCACTGACGGGAGACGAGCCGACGTGATCCACCTGGAACGGATCTCCGGCCTCGGCGAGCTGGCGCTGGAGCCGGTACGCCCCGACCGGCACGCCGAACTGCTGCACGGCTGGGTGGTCCGGCCCCGCAACCGGTTCTGGGGCATGGGCTCGCACACCGTCGACGAGGTACGCGAGATCTACGCGTTCGTCGACGGGCTGGACACCCACCACGCGTACCTGATCCGGCTCGACGGCGAGCCGATCGGGCTGTTCCAGACCTACCAGCCGGAGGCGGACCCGGTCGGCGAGCGCTACCCGGTGCTGCCCGGCGACGTCGGGACGCACCTGCTGCTCGACGCGCCCCGGCGGTATCCCGGTTCGCTGACCGGGGCGGTCTTCCCGGCCCTGGTCCGGTTCCTGCTGCGCGACCCGGCCGCGCGCCGCGTGGTGGTCGAGCCGGACGTGCGCAACGACGTCATGCTGCGCCGGCTGCGGATCGAGGGGTTCACGCTCGGCGACGAGATCGACATGCCGGACAAGCGGGCGAGGCTGGCGTTCCTCACCCGGGAACGGTTCGAGGCGGACCACCCGGCGGCGTGACGCCCCGCCCGCGTCAGGGCTCGATGGCGTCACGGCCCGGGGCGCGCAGCCGCCCGGCCAGGTCCCGCACCGTCTCGGCGTACGCCGGGTCGTCCTCGGACGGGAGGTGACCCTGGATCGGCGGCGGGACGCTGTCCCAGGCCGGCGCCACCAGGCTCTCCGGATCCCGGAGACGGCGATCCACCGCCGCCTCCGGGCCGGTGACGCGGGCCGGCTCGTCCGCGCGGTGCGGGGAGAAGATCCATCCGCCCAGCGCGTCGGTGTCCCGCCACAGGTTGCGCCACCGCCACCCCACCCGGCCGCCGATCCCGCGCAGCATCTCGTCGCCCACGTAGGCGGGGAACAACCGGGCGTAGAGCCGGCGCAGCGGCGAGCTGTAGGTGAGCAGGGCGACCCGTGCGCTGATCTCCGCCGGCAGTTGCAGGACTGTCGCGGCGACGAGCACCGATCCGTGGCTGTAGCCGGAGAGCAGCACCCCGCTGCCGCTGTGCACCAGGTACGTGATCCGCCGGGCCAGCTCCGGCACGGCCCGCTCGGCGTAGCAGGGCGGGGCGAACGGGTGCGCCGCCCGGGGCCAGAACGTGGCCAGGTCGAAGAGCACGCCGACGTGGTGCCGGAACCCGGGGCTGCGGTAGGCGAAGACCCCGGCGAGGATGAGGGCCAGCACCGCCGCCGAGATCGCCACCCCGCCCACCTCGATGCCGAACATGACCAGCTCGGCCGGGACGTGCGTGCGGCGTTCCAGCGTCTCGCCCGGCTCGGAACGGACCAGCGCCATCGCGGTGGTCGCCGCGCCCGCCCCGGCCATGACGGCGAACAGCACCGCCAACGGCACCATCAGGTCGGTGAACCGGGCCCGGACGATCATCGTCCGGACCTGCCGCAGCCGCGGCGCCGCCTCGGCCGGCGGCGCCGGGAAGTCCCGCTCGACGATCGCCTGGGCGGCCCGTGTCCGGCCGCGCCGGGACACCAGCGCCACCACTGCGGCGGCCGCCAGCGTGACCAGCAGCGCCCGGAAGAAACCGTAGATCGCCCAGGTGTACGCGCGCGCCGGACCCGGTATGTCGTCCGCCGGGGACACGCCCCGGTCCAGCAGGTCGGCGGTGCGCTGGACCAGCTCGGCGGAGTACGCGACCGCGAGCCCGCCCGCCGCCGCCGCGACCACGAGCGCGCCGAGCCCGTTCGGCGGCCGGTGGCCGCGTACCCGCAGGCGGTGCCAGAGCAGCACGGCACCCAGTGCGCCCAGCAGGACCGCGTGCGTCACCAGCAGCCAGGTCAGGATCGAGCCGTAGCCGGGCAGGCCCCCGCCGGTACGCCAGCGGGCCGGGGCGAACAGCAGGTACCCGGCCACCACGACGGTGAGCCCGACCGCTGTGGCGCGCAGCGCACGGGCGACCCGGTCACGTCGCGGGTCGGTGGGCGCCCGGTCGACGAGCGGCGGAACGCAGACCAGTACCACGCAGGCGAGCAGCACCGCGCCGGTGACCGCCAGCAGCGCCGCCACAGTGGGCGGGACACCCTGCGCGGCCCGGGCGGCCAGCAGACAGCCGTCGAGGGTGGCGAAGGCCGCCGCGATGTGGATCGAACGCAGCCGGCCCATCAGCGGCTCGGCGTCCCACTGGCCGATCGTGCTCAGCGGCGGCCCGGCGGACGCCCGCTCCGGCGCCCGGAACGCGGTGAACGAGCGACCCGGCCGCCGGGCGCCCCACCAGACCAGGCTCACCGCGGCGGCCGGGACCAGCGCCAGCACCACGAGCCGCAGCCCCACCGGCCGCCCGCCCATCCAGGACAGCCACTCCCGGTCGGCGATGCAGGCCGGGACGGACAGGCACTGCCAGGCCACCAGGTCCAGCGCCACCCCGGCGCCGGCGAGCACGTACAGCGCGGTCAGGCTCAACCCCAGCACCCGGCACAGCGCCCGCACGACCGCGCCGCCGACCGCGTCCCCCGGCCGCATCCACACGGCCACGTTGAGCAGCATGAAGGGCATCAGGAACAGCAGCGAGAGGGTACGCAGCGCGGTGCCGGACGGCAGGTCGTTCCACTGGTACGCCTCCAGCGTCACCCCGCCCGCCCCGTGCTCGTCGGCGTGTCCGTGACGGGGACGGTAGAAGCCGGCGCTGCGGTCACCCGCGACCTGCCGGACCAGCGGCCGGTCCAGCACCTCGGCGGCCCCGCCCGCGGAGACCCCGTGCACCCGCAGCTCCACCACCTCGCCCGACGGCGCCTGTGCCCGCCCTGGTCCAGCCGTCATCGACCCTCCGCGACGTCCCGGCCGCCCACGCCGCCTGCACGGCCCGCCCTCGGGTGGCGCAGCGTCCTACCCGGCCGGGCCGGGGGCAAACGCCCGCGGGCCGGGCGGGCGGCCCGTTCGAAGCCGCGCCCTCCGGGTAACCGCCGCCGGACGTACTCGGAAGGGAGCCCGCATGACCGGCACACCATCACCGCGCGGCGCGGCCGGATGACGGGGGCCGCGGTGGCGACCCGGCTGCCGCCGATCGACGTCCACCGGTGGGTGAACTCCGCGCCGCTGACGCCGCAGGAGCTGCGCGGACGCGTGGTCCTGGTGGACGTCTGGGAGTACACCTGCGTGAACTGGATCCGTACCGCCCCGTACGTGCGGGCCTGGCACCGCGACTACCGCGACCTGGGGGTCACGGTGATCGGCGCGCACGCGCCGGAGTTCGCGTTCGGCCGGCTTCCGGAGAACATCGACCGGGCGATCCGCGACCACGGGCTCACCTACCCGATCGCGATCGACGACGACTACACGTTCTGGCGGGCCCTGCGCAACGACGCCTGGCCGGCCAGGTACCTCTTCGACGCCGACGGGCGGCTGGCCGACCGCTGGATCGGCGAGGGCGGCTACGACCGGACCGAGGCGCTGATCCGGCGGCTGGTCGAGGCCGCCACGCCCACGCCCGCGCTGCCGCCGGTCACCGCGGAGGTGACCGCGTTCGTGACGAGCCCGCAGCCCACGTACGCCGGGATCACCCCGGAGACCTACCTCGGCGCCGACCGGGGTGTGCCCGGCACGTACGCGCTGACCGGCGACTGGCGGGTCGAGGGCGAGTACGTCGAGACGGGCGGCGCCGGGGCGGAACTGGTCCTGCCGTTCACCGCCGGTGAGGTGAACCTGGTGGCCGACCCGGGACCGGAGGGACCGGCAGCGGTTCGGGTGCTGCTGGACGGGAAACCGGCCGGTGACGCGCGCGGCGCCGACGTGGACCCGGACGGCACGGCCGTCGTCGACCGGGCCGCGATGATCCGGCTGGTGGACGGCGCGACGCCGGGGGAGCACCGGCTCACCCTGCGCGCCGAGCGGCCCGGTCTCCGCGCGTACGTCTTCACGTTCGGTCCCTGACCCGACCCGAGGAGGACAACCCGTGGCCGTCAAGACCATGACGCCGACGCGTACCGCCGCCGGCATCCGCGACTTCCGCGTCGACGTGCCGGAGGCGGACCTGGAGGAGCTGCGGAACCGGATCGCGGCCACCCGCTGGCCGGAACGGCAGACCGTGGACGACCAGTCGCAGGGCGTCCCGCTGGAGACCAGTCAGGCGCTCGCCCGCTACTGGGCCACCGGGTACGACTGGCGCAAGGTCGAGGCGCGGCTCAACGACCTGCCGAACTTCGTCACCGAGATCGACGGCCTGGACATCCACTTCATCCACGTACGCTCGCCGCACCCCGACGCGCTGCCGCTGATCGTCACGCACGGCTGGCCCGGGTCGGTGATCGAACAGCTGAAGATCATCGGTCCGCTCACCGACCCGACGGCGCACGGCGGCCACGCCTCGGACGCGTTCCACCTGGTGATCCCGTCGATGCCCGGCTACGGCTTCTCCGGCAAGCCGGACCGGCCCGGCTGGGATCCGCAGCACATCGCCCGCGCCTGGACCGAACTGATGCGGCGGCTGGGCTACACCCGGTTCGTGGCCCAGGGCGGCGACTGGGGCGCGCTGATCACCGACATGCTCGGCGTGCAGGCGCCGCCGGAACTGGCCGGCATCCACACGAACATGCCGTGCGTGGTGCCGCCGGACGTCGACGCGCTGTTGCAGACCGGCATCACCGGCGTGAACAACCCCCCCGCCGACCTGCCGTCCGGGCTCTCGACCGAGGAACGGGCCGCCTGCGAGCGGATCGACTTCTTCTGGAAGCACTCCGCGTACGCGCTGATCATGACCACCCGCCCGGAGACCCTGACCGCGCTCGCCGACTCGCCGGTCGGGCTGGCGACGTTCATGCTCGACCACGACGCCGCGAGCCTGGACCTGATCTGCGCCGCGTTCGCCGGCCGGCCCGGCGGCTTGAGCCGTGACGACATCCTGGACAACGTGACGCTCTACTGGCTCACGAACACGGGTGTGTCCTCGGCCCGGCTCTACGCGCAGAACGCGCTGTCGTTCTTCGCCGCCAAGGGCGTGCAGGTCCCGGCCGCGGTGAGCCAGTTCCCGGACGAGATCCTGCTCGCGCCGCGCAGCTGGGCCGAGCGGGCGTACCCGCACCTGATCCACTACAACACGCTCGACCGGGGTGGGCACTTCGCTGCCTGGGAGCAGCCGGAGCTGTTCGCCCAGGAGATGCGGGCCGCCTTCCGGTCGCTGCGCTGACCGACGGCGGACGCGGCCGGGTGGGGCGCCCACCCGGCCGCGTCGGTACGCCCGGGTCAGACCTCGGTCAGCCGGACCGCGTCGGCGATGACCAGGCCGGCGGCAGAGCTCCATCGGCTGACCGCGACGCGGTTGGCGTCCCCGGCCGGCAGCGTGAACGTGCCGAGCGAGCGCCACTGCCCGCCGGTCGCCCGCTGGTCGACCACGACCGTCCGGTTGCCGGTGGTGGTGGCGACGACGTACGGCGTGGCCGCGTTGTAGCCCGCGTTCGCCGGCCACCACGCCTCGACTCGGTAGTTGCCGGTGCGGGGGACGTTGAACTTGTACCAGGCCGCGTCGCTCGCGGCGACCGGGTCCGCGTAGCGGTAGTCGGCGCCGTAGCGCTGCCCGGAGTACGTCGAGGTGCCCCAGCTCGCGCTCGCGGTGAACCGGCCCGCCGTCGCGTTGTCCACGATCGACGTCCAGCCGGTGCCACCGCCGGCCATCTTGGCGGCCACGCCGGCGCGCATCGTGTTCAGGTCGATGAAGGACGGGTCGATCTTGCCGGTGGTGCTGGTCTCCCGGTGGCCGCGGGCGTAGCTGGAGTCCCGGCCGAGCCGCTTGAGCACGGCGGCGGTGGCCGCGATGCTCGCGTTGTACTGGGCGGTGGTCATCCGCTGGTCGACACCGTTGTAGTCGATCTCCCACCCGATCATCAGGGTGTTGCCGTCCCCGGCCGGGATCGGGCCGCTGCCGCCGCTGGTGCCGGCGTGGTTGCACCGGCCGGCGGAGATCACGTGGAACACGCCGTGGTAGTCCACGAGGGCCTGGCAGAGCGGGCCGGGCAGGTCGGACCGGCCGTTGATGCAGATGTTCAGCGCCGGGTGCGGGTTGGTGGCGCTGGACGTGGCGGCGGTGTGGTGCCAGAGCACGCCGATCGGGTCGAACGAGCCGGAGCGCATCCGGTTGAGCCAGTCGCCCTCGACCACGACCTGTACGCCGGCGCCACGCAGCACGTCCACCAGCCAGGGAATGGTGGCCATCACTGCTCCCCGAGCAGGTCGGCGAGGCACTCGGCCTTCGGCGCGGCGTGCGCCGTACCGGGACGGACGGCCACCGCGAGGGCGGCGGCCACCAGGGCGGGTACGCCGAGCAGACCTCGGCGTCGCAGACGGGGGGATCGTGACGTGGGCATGGCGCTCCTCGGGTGACGGCGCTTCGCCGATCGACGGATGTGAGTGCGGGCACGCTATACCGGCATCTGCCGTTCTGTCGATACCCTTCAATGATCGTTTCCGTCGTGAAAACTTTCGCCATCATCATCTGTCGTCATCCGTCGATGCGTGGTAGAAATCCTGCCCAAGTCTCGCCGTCGAGCGAGGAATCCTTCACAGGAGGGGCGCCGATGAGAGCGATCGCCACGGCCCTGACACTTCTCGCCGTGCTCGCGGCCGCGGCCGTACCGGCGCAGGCTTCGGCCGTCCCGGCCCGCGCCGAGACAGCGGCCACCGTCGCCGCGGTCGGCCCGCAGCCCGGCACCTTCACCGGCAAGGGCTTCGACACCTGCACCGCGCCGTCGCAGGCCGCGATGGACGCCTGGCTCGCCGCCTCGCCGTACCGCGCGGTCGGCGTCTACATCAGCGGCGGCAGCCGCACCTGCGCCCAACCGAACCTGACCGCGACCTGGGTCGCCGACCAGACCCGCAAGGGCTGGCGGCTCATCCCCATCGAGCTCGGCTACCAGGCGCCGTGCGGCACCCGTACGCCGAAGATGTCCGCCGACGCGGCCACCGCCCGCGGGCAGGGCAGGACCGCGGCGGACAGCGCGGCCGCCGCCGCGGCGGCGCTCGGCATCGGCGCGGGCAGCACGCTCTACAACGACATCGAGCAGTACCCGTCGAACGCGAGCTGCCGGGCCGCGGTGCTCTCCTTCCTCTCCGGCTGGGTCGAGCGGCTGCACACTCGCGGCTACCTCGCCGGCATGTACTCCAGCGGCTCGTCCGGCATCACCGACGTCTGCGCCGCCTACCACGACACCCGGTACCTGCGGCTGGACCAGATCTGGATCGCCTGGTGGAACGGGGTCGCGGACACCGACGGGGGCACGTACTGCGCCGACGACCGCTACGCCGACCAGCAGCGCCTGCACCAGTACGCCGGCGACGTCACCGAGACGTGGGGCGGCGTGACCATGAAGATCGACCGCAACTACCTGGACGTACGGGCCGGTACGCCGCCCGCGTCGTGGAGCGTCACGGTCGACAACGCCACGGCGGGCGGGTTCACCGCCGGCGCGGCCTGGGGCACCTCCGCGTACTCCGCGCAGCGCCACGGCGCCGACTACCGCTTCGCGGCACCCGTGGCGTCCAGCGACGTGGCCTGGTTCCGGACGACCCTGCCCGCGACCGGCGCCTACGAGGTCTCGGTGTGGTACCCGGCCGACCCCGGCTACAACGACCGCACCCCGTACCTGGTGGCCACCACCACCGGCAATCGGACGGTGACCGTCGACCAGCGCGCCGGCGGCGGCCGCTGGGTCTCGCTCGGCGTGTTCACGCTCGCCGCCGGGACCGGGGACAAGGTCGGGGTGAGCCGCTGGAGCGCGGGGACCGGCTACGTGGTCGCCGACGCGGTACGCATCACCCGGGTCTGAGCCCGCCGGACGGTGAGCCGGTCCCGCTCCGGCGGGACCGGCTCACCCGGCCGGGTCAGTTCAGGTGCGCCAGCAGGGCCGTGGCCATGCCCTGCTCACCCCGGGCGTTCGGGTGGAACGGCGCGGCGGCGTTCTGCGGCACCAGCCCCTCCACCCAGCGGGTGCCGCTGCTCTTGCACGTGTCCCGGCCGATCGACGGCGTGTAGACGTCGGCGTAGCTCGCGCCGCCCGCCGCCGCGGTGTCGGCGAGCATCGTGTTGAGCGCCTTCTGGACGCCGCGCAGGTACGGCACGTCCTGGTAGGCGATCGGCACCACGGGCCAGCAGCCGTATCCGCTGTCGGGCAGGATCGCCGGGTACCCGAGCACCACCACGCGCGCGTTCGGCGCGGCCTGGCGGACCGCCCGCAGCACCGCCGTCACCTTCGGCGCGGTCGCGGCGATCCGGGCCCGCAACTGGTCGGTGCCGCCCGCGGTGAACCGGTCCTTGCAGGGTGACCCGAGCGGGCTGCTCACGCTCGCCTCGGCGCAGTCGCCGATGATGCCGGAGAAGCCGATGTCGTTGCCGCCGATCTGGACGGTCACCAGCGCGGTGGTCGAGGTGACGGCGTTGACCTGCGGCGGCAGCGCGATGCCCAGCGCGCCGTCGCCGCCGTACAGGATGTCCTCGGTGGTGGCGCCGGAGCAGCTCACGTCGGCGAACGACGCCGAACCGGCGGACGCCGCGACCAGGGACGGGTAGTTGCGGTTGGAGCGCAGGCAGTTCAGGTCGACCTGGGTGGGGACGAGCGGGGCGGAGGTGTAGGAGTCGCCGAGCGCGACGTAGCGCCCGGAGGGTGCGGCGGCGACGGCGGGTGCGGCGGCGGCGAGCAGCACGCCGGCGGCGGCCGCGACGAGCGCGGTCATCCGGCCGGCGGTCCGCAGGAGCGGCAGGCGGGGACGGTTCATGGGGCCCTCCCGGAGGGGTCCTGGTGGTGGTGCTGGGATTCTGTCCGCGCCCGTGACATGCGTCAATATCGATAAGCCTCACTAAATCCCGTTCCGGGATGTGGTCCGCCGCCGTCCCTCCGGTCGGCCAGAGGTGTCGCGTACGTCACACTTTTCGGCGTCGGTGATGTCGGGTACAGGTCCGGCGTCGAACGGTCGATCCGTTGCGTCACAACGGTCCCCGGCGCGTCGCGCCTGATGGGCGGCCGGATGCCGGATCCGGGCACGCACGCACCGGAGTGACCCCGGCACGGCTGGTGAAGAACGCATCGAGTGTCGGCGATCGTGAATTTGCAGGCGTCATTACGCTGCGGGGTGGTTGATCGCCGGAACCACGGACGACAGGTGGAAGAACCTCAGATGAGTGACAATCACCCTCCCTACGGAGGCTATCCGGACCCGAACGCCGGAGCGTGGGGCAACCAGCCCGACCCGAACGCCCCGTACGGCGCGCAGCCGGCCTCCGGTGCGCCCTACGGTTCGCAGCCGGCGTCGGGTGCCCCGTACGGCGCCCAGCCCGGGTCGGGCGCTCCCTACGGCGCCCAGCCCGCGTCGGGTGCGCCGTACGGCGCTCAGCCCGGGTCGGGCGCTCCCTACGGCGCGCAGCCCGCGGCGCCGTTCCCCGGCCAGCCGGGCTACCCCGGGCAGCCGGCGCCGTACGCGCCCACCCCGCCTCCCAGCGGCGGCAAGAGCAAGGGCCTCATCGTCGGCCTCGCCGCCGGTGCGGTCACGCTGACGCTGCTGTGCTGCGGCGGCGGCCTCGCCTACGTCGCCTTCAACGGCGACGAGGAGGACCCGAAGCCGGTGGCCTCGGGCAGCGCCACCCCCGGGCCGGACAACAGCCCGTCCGCGACCCCCAGTGCGGGTGGGCCGGAGTCGACCGGGCCGGACGGGCCCACCAACAACGACTCGATCACCGCGCGGTACGCCAGCGAGATGTCGGCGGTCTGCGACGGGGGAGCGATCCTCAACGCCGCGCCGTACACCGCGCCGGCGGGCTCGAAGGCGTACGTCTTCTCCAACTCCCCGGACCGGCCGTCGTTCTGGTCGCAGAAGACGATCAGCTCGGCCAAGCCGTACTACGCGAAGTCGGCCGACTTCGCCACGGTGTCCGTCATCGGCTGCCTCAAGATGGTCGAGGGCAGCGAGGGCACGCCGAAGAAGTGCCAGTACAAGAACAGCGAGGACAAGGTCGTCACGGTCGACTACATCTCCTCGCGGTACACCCTGACCTTCCACGCCGCCAAGACCGGCGAGAAGGTCGGCGACGGCGGCACGGTGACCGCGCCCGCCGCCCGGTGCCCGAGCTTCATCTCCTACAACAAGGTGACGATGAAGTCGTACGCGTCCCCGGACAGCGGCACCATCGAGGCCGCGCTGGACCGCTTCCTCAAGTAGCCACACCCGGATCGCGGTGTGCGGGTCTCACCGACCCGCACACCGCGATCGGTGTTCAGGCCGGAAGCGGCCGGCCGTGCGTCTCCACGCACTCGCGGGCGAAGAGCCGCAGCAACTCCGGCAGATGGAAGCGCTCGGCCGGGGCGCAGGAGTCGACCGGCACCAGCAGGTTGTGCTGGATCAGGTGCTCCACCATCCGGTTGGCCTGCTGCCGGGGCAGGCGCAGGATCTCCACCGCGCTGGCCGGGGTGATGAACGAGTCGGCGCGGGCCAGCGCGTGCAGCGCCAAGCGGGCGTCCACGTCCAGCGCCTGGTAGCTGACCGAGAGGCTGTCGCGCACCGAGATGTCCCCGACGGACAGCTCCGACAGCCGGTTCTCCTCGTCCTCGAGATGCGCGGCGAAGCCAGGCAGGGCGACGTCGGGCTGGGTGACGAGCCGGCTGCCGACGATCCGCAGGGCCAGCGGCAGCTGGTCGCAGGCCGCGGCGATCCGGCCGAACACCTCCGGCTGCTCGCGTACCCGGCGCTCGCCCGCGATCGTGGCCAGCAGCTCCACCGCGTCGGCCCGGTCGAGCGAGCCGAGCGTCAACCGCCAGCCCACGTCCAGGTCCAGCAGGCGCTGCCGGCTGTTGATCAGCACCAGGCTGCGGCCCGCCCCGGGCAGCAGCGGGCGCACCTGCTGCGCGCAGTCGACGTCGTCGATGATGAGCAGCAGCCGCCGGCCGGCGAGCGCGCAGCGCAGCGCGGCGGAGCGTTCCCGGATGTCCTCGGACACGTCGGTGAGCGGCACGCCCAGCTCGACCAGCAGCTCCCGGATCAGCTCCCCGCTGCCGCGCGGCGGCTCGTCGCCGCTGTCGAAGCTGACGAAGAGCTGACCGTCGGGGAAGAGATCGGCCAGGTCGTACCCGCTGGTCACGGAGAACGAGGACTTGCCGACGCCCGGCGCGCCGGAGACGAGCACGACCCCGGCGTGCTCGTCGGCGTCGGCCGGGTCGGCGATCCCCTCGGCGATCGCGCGCAGCTGGCCCGCGGTGGTGTCCCGGCCGACCAGGGACGGCGGCTTCATCGGCAGGGCCTGCGGGCTCGGCGGCGGGCCGGGCGGCGACGCGGGCCCGGCGCCGGCGGCCGGCGGCCGGCCGGCCGACGGGCGGACCTCGGCGGAGTCCGCGTCCAGCGCCGTGTGGAGGGCGCCCTGGAGCGTGGGACCGGGGTCGACGCCCAGTTCGTCGACGATGCCGCGCCGGGCCTGCTGGTAGACGGCCAGCGCCTCGGCCACGCGTCCCTCCTGCGTCAGCGCGGTCACCAGCTGCGCCTGCCGGCGTTCGTCCAGCGGCTCCTCGGCCACCAGCCGGCGCAGCGACGGGATGACCCGGGCCGGCTGGCCCAGCCGCAGGCGCAGGTCGATCAGCTCGGTCGTCATCTCCCGGTGCTGCTCCCGCAACGCCGTTACGGTCGCGCCCAGGTCGGTGCCCGGATCCGCCAGGTCCTCCAGCGGGTGCCCGCCCCACAGCTCGACCGCCCGGTCGAACAGGTCGGCGGCGGCCTCCGGCCGGTCCCCCCGCGCGGCCCGGCGTGCCTCGTCGGCGAGACGCCGGAACCGCAGCAGGTCCAACTCGTCCTCGTCGACCCGCAGGTGGTAGCCGGTGCCGTCGTGGACCAGCCGGCCGGCCGAGTCGCCGCCGCGGTCCAGCGCCTGCCGCAGCCGGTGCACGTACGTGCGCAGGTTGCGTACCGCCGAAGCGGGCGGCGAGTCCGGCCACAGGCCGTCGACCAGCCGGGAGGTGGCGACCGTGCGCCCCGGGCTCAGCAGCAGCACGGCGAGCAGGAGGCGGGGCTTGGTGCCGGTGAGCGTGACCGGGCGGTCGTCCACATGAACTGTCAGCGGGCCGAGAACACTGAACCGCATCGATGCATTCCCCCGCTCCGCAGTACCGTCCACAGTGTGGTGTACCGATGGATTTCCCACCTTCGGCTGGGGAATACCGCGCTCCCAGATGGTGCAAGTAGTCACCGATCGGTGTGTACTTCGTGACCCCGGGTGAGTTGCGCCGTCGCCCGCCGCGCCGCGTCGAGCACCGCCACCGCGTCCGCCACCCCGGCGCCCGCCGACCGGCCCTCCCGGACCAGCCCGGCGAAGTCCTCCGCCTGGCGGGCCAGGGCCGCGTACATGGTGGCGTCCCCGTCGGCCGGGTCGAGGAAGGTCAGCCGCTCGTGGTCCCGGGTGCCGAAGACCTCCACCGTCGCCATGTCGCCGCCCCGGTGGTGCCGGCCGAGCGAGACCAGTGCGGTGCCGCCGCCGGACAGGCCGAGCAACGCCTGGGCGCTGTCCACGTCCCGGCCGCGTACCGCCGGGTCGGTGACCGGCCCGGCCGGCTGCACCGCGACGCGGTCGACCTCCTGCCCGGTCAGCCACCGGATCTGGTCGAACTCGTGCACGCCCATGTCCACGAAGATCCCGCCGCTGCCGGTGCGGAACGCCGCCGCCGGCGGCTCGCCGTCCCACTGCGCCGCGGCCACGAACAGGACCTCGCCCAGTTCGCCGCCGGCGATCCGCTCCCGCAGCCGGTGCAGCTGCGGGACGAACCGGCGCCAGTAGGCGACCTGGAACGGGATCCCGGCGGCGGCGGCCACCCGCCCCGCCTCGGCCGCCTCGGCCGGGTCGAGCCCGGCCGGCTTCTCGCACAGCACCGGCAGCCCGGCCTTGGCCGCGGCCGCGACCAGCGCGCCGTGCCGTCCGGTGGGCGCGGTCACCAGCAGACCGTCCGGCACGGCGTCCGTGAGCAGGTCCTCCACGCTCGGATACGCGGGCAGCCCGCCCGCGGCGACCGCCTCCCGTGCCGCCGGAACCGGGTCGACCACGTACCGGATCCGGACCGCCGGGTGGTCGGCCAGGGCCCGCAGGTGGTGGTGGCCCATCCGGCCCGCTCCCACCAGCGCCAGCCGGAACTCATCGCTGCCGGTCATCGTCGCTTCCCCTCTCCTCGTCGGTGCCGTCGGTGCCGTCGCGGCCGTCCGTGCGGCTGTCGCCCAGCCAGCCGGCCAGCGCGGCCACCACGGCCGGCGCGCCGGTGCCGAACACCTCGAACCCGTCGTGGCGCCACCGCCGGCTCACGCCGCCGGCGGCCTCCACCAGCGCGGCCCCGGCCGCGATGTCCCACGGCGCGGGGTCGAAGCTGAGGAACGCGTCCAGTTCCCCGCGGGCCACGGCGGCCAGGTCGCAGACGGTGGAGCCGGTGTTGCGCAGGTCGGCGACGCGCGGCGCGACGCCGACGAGCGCCTGGTACGCCCGCCGCCGCGGACCGGGCGCGTTCGGTACCGCGAACGCCACCAGGGCGTGCCCCGGCTCGGCCTCGCGGTTGACCGCGACCGGGGCGTCGCCGTCGAGCGCGCCGCCGTCGTCGAGCACCAGGCAGGCGCCGGTGGCCGGTTGCAGGACGGTGGCCGCGACCACCTGCCCGTCGCCCACGTCGCAGCCGGTCGCCACCGCGATGCTGACCGCGTAGCGGCTCGCGCCGTGGCTGAAGTTCAGCGTGCCGTCGAGCGGGTCGACGATCCAGCGCAGGCCGGAACAGCCGTCGCTGGCCCCGGACTCCTCGGCCAGGACGGCGTCCTGCGGCCGGTCGCGGGCGAGCAGGCCGAGGATGGCCCGCTCGCTGGCGTGGTCGGCGCTGGTCACCGGATCCTGGGCCGCGCCGCCCTTGTGTTCGGTCTGCAGGCCCCGGCCCCGCGCCTCGCGGATCGCGTCCGCACCGGCCCGCGCCGCGCGCAGGCTCAGGTGGCGCAGGTCGCCGGGAGCGGCACTGATGCTCATCGCGCCACCTGCGCTTCCCGCGGCGCGGCGAGCCGCGCGTAGTCGCCGTCCACGAACAGCAGCGGCGGCGTCGGCCGGAGCAGGCCCGCCGAGCGGACCGCGCCCATCAGTACCGCGTGGTCCCCGGCCGGGTCGGCGGAGACCGCCTCGCAGCCGAAGTACGCCACCCCGTCGGTCAGCCGCGGGCAGCCGGTCGCCCGCTCGTCGTCGTAGGCCACACCCGCGAAGCCGTCGGCGCCCGCCGGGCGGCCCCGGCTGGCGAACCAGGCCGCCTCCTCGCGCTGGTCGTCGCCGAGCACAGTCACCGCGAACCGGCCGGTACGACGCACCGCGCCGAGCAGCCGGCAGTCCCGCCGCAGGCAGACCAGCAGCATCCGGGGCGACAGCGACACGGTGGTGAACGAGTTGACGGTCATCCCCACCGGGCCGTCGGGCCCGACGGCGGTCGCCACCGCCACCCCGGTGGCGAAGCGCCCGGCCACCGACCGGAACGCCCGCTCCTGGTCCTGTCCGTTCCCTGTGCCGGTCATCACCGTGCTCCTCTCGTCGCGCTGCCGACCAGGTCGGCGGCCCGCCGCCGGTCGGTCTTGCCGTTGGCGTTCGTGGGCAGCGCGGCCACGTGGTGGATCCGCGCCGGCACCATGTAGGCGGGCAGGTGCTCGGCGCACCTGCGGGTCAGCTCGTCGGTGATCCCGGCGGCGCCGGTGTAGACAGCGCGCAGGGAGACGTCGTCGCCCGTGCCGAACGCCAGCACCACCGCGTCCTGCACCCCCGGGTGGCCGCGCAGGACCATCTCGATCTCGCCCAGCTCGATCCGGTAGCCGCGCAGCTTCACCTGGTCGTCCAGGCGCCCGTGGTGCACGAACGTGCCGCGCTCGCGGCGGACCCGGTCACCGGTGCGGTAGTACCGGCGGTCCGCGTACGTGACGAACCGGCCCTCGTCGTCGGCCGGGTCGAGGTAGCCGTCGAACCGCTGCGGCCCGTGCACGCACAGCTCACCGTCGTCGACAGCGACGGTGCCGTCCTCGGCGCGCAGGATCGCGTGCAGCCCGGGGTGCGCGTCGCCGATCGGGACGGTGCCGTTGGAGGTGGCCGGCCAGGCCGCCGGATCCGCCGGCAGCCGGTGACCGGTGCACGTCACGGTCAGCTCGGTGGGACCGTAGAGGTTCTCCACCACGCTGCCCGGCGCCGCCGCCGCCCACGCCCGCGCCTGCTCCAGCGTCAGCGGCTCGCCGGCGAAGAGGCTGTGCCGCAGGCCGGGCATGGCGCCGGGGGAGAGCATCCGCATCCGGCGGGCCAGCGAGACCACCGAGGGCACCGAGAACCAGTGCGTGATCCGTCGTTCGTTGACGAACCGCACCGGCGTCAGCACCTCGTCCGGCTGCGGCACCACGAGCGTGGCGCCGCCGCCCCAGGCGACGAACATGTCGAACACGGACGGGTCGAAGGTCAGGTCGAAGGTCTGCGACAGCCGGTCACCCGGACCGACCGGGTAGCGGTCCCGGCAGTACGCGAGGAACGCGTCCACGTTGCGGTGCCGGACCGGCACGCCCTTGGGCCGCCCGGTCGAGCCGGACGTGAACAGCAGGTACGCCACGTCGTCCGGCGCCACCGGCGCGGCCGGCGGCGGGGCGGCGGGCGCGCCGTCGAGGCGTACCGTCACCGCGTCGCCCGCGACCTGCGCCGCGGTCGCCGCGCCCGCGTCGTCGACCACGAGCGCGTCCACGCCCGCGTCCCGGCACAGCCGGGCGGTGCGGGCCGGTGGGAAGGCCGGGTTGAGCGGCACCACCACCGCTCCGGCGCGCAGCGCGGCCAGATAACCGGCGTACGCGGGCAGGCTGCGGGCGGCCAGCAGGCCGACCGCGCGCGGGCGGTGGCCCACCTCGCGTGGATCCGCCCGGCGAGGCCGTCGGCGAGGTCGCGCAGCCGGCGGTAGGTCACCGGCTCCCCGCCGACCTCCAGCGCGACCGCCTCGGGCACGCGTTCGACGGTCCGCTCGAACCAGGAGTAGAGACTCACGGCGTTGCTCCCTTCACTGTGCTGTCGTCGATCGGTCTTCCGGCGCCGCCGCGCGCGGGACGCCGCGCTCAGGTCACCGCGCCCGCCAGTTCGTCGGCGTGGTCGGCGATGCCGGCGAGCATCGCGCCGGTGGCGCCACCGGCGATGCCGAACATGGCCGCCTCGGTGCGCAGCTGCGCCTCCCCGCCGTCGCGGAACGCGTCCGCGCCGCGCAGGCGCACCGCCTCGGCGGCGACCCGGTCCACGGTCTCGGCGGCGCTGACCTTGAGCAGCATCCCGGTGACCGCGGACGGGACGGCCGCCGGCGCGTCCAGCAGCGGCGCGCACAGCGCGTCGAGCTGGTGCGTGGCGACCAGGCACCGGGCGTACCGCTCGCGGACCGCCGGGCGGTCCCACAGCGTGCCCGTCCCGGCCGGCCGCCGCCGCAGCCAGTCGTGCAGGCCGGCCAGCATCCGGTGGCACATCGCCCGGGCCCACAGCGCTCCGGCGATCCGTTCGACGCCGACCTGCCGGGCGAACCCGGCCAGCGCCCGGCCGGGGCGGCCCAGCACGGCGTCCGGGTCGAGCGCGACGCCGGCGAAGCGCAGGTGGCCCGCGCCGGACCCGGCGAACGCCCGGCCGGCGGACTCGGCAGTCACGCCGGGCGCGGCGGCGGGCACCAGCACCCAGCAGAAGCTGGTGAAGTGCCGCGCCTCGCGGTGCCGGGCCAGCACCAGCGCCGCATCGCAGCTCGTCGCGTTGGTGATCCAGTCCTTGCCGCCGTCCAGGACGGCGCCGTCGTCGCCGGGCTTCACCCCGGTCGTGGCGTCGAGCAGGTCCGAGCCCGACCCGGCGGCGTCGGTGACGGCCAGCGCCACCACCGTCTCGCCGCGCAGCATCCCGCGTCGCGCGGTCTCCGCCGGGCCGGTCGCGCCGGCCAGCAGCGGCAGCACTGTGGCGACCTGGACGCAGACCGACAGCGTCACGCCGAGCGGGCACCGGGCGTCCAGCTCGGTGAGCAGCGCCGACAGCCGCCGGGGGTCCGGCTGGACGCCGTCCGGGTAGAGCGCCTCGATGATCCCGGCGACGCCCAGCGCGCGCCACACGGCGCCGGGATCACCGAGGTCCACTCCGGACAGCGCAGCCCGCACGGAGGCGGCCTGGTCCCCGGGCGGCGGTGTCGGCGTCGTCGGCGTCGGCGGCGGCGGCGGTGTCGGCGTCGTCGGCTCAGGCAAGACGCACCCCCGGGTCGCGCAGCGACAGCGCCCCGTTGGCCAGGCGTAGCCGGTCGTTGGCGTAGTTCAGCGAGGCCGAGCGCAGATCCCGGAAGGTGCGCTCCAGCGTCAGCGGCGAGTCGGTCAGGTAGCCGTGGCGCAGGCCGGTCAGCTCGACCAGCTCGTCGGCGGCGGCGAAGGACTCCTCGGCCGCCCGGATCTTCAACGTGTTGAGCAGCAGTTGCACCGGCGCCGCCGACATGTCCGGCGCGTCGGTGACCACCGAGACGGTGTGCCGCAGCAGCGCGTGCGCCGCGTCCAGCCGGGCGCGGATGCCGGCCAGCCGGAGCAGCACCAGCTCGGAGGAGGGGGTGAACTGCCGCCGTCCCGCCTCGCTGCGGGCGTGCCGCAGCACCCGGCCGTACGCCCCGGCCGCCGCCCCGATCCAGGCCGCCGACCAGCCCACGTGCGCCAGCGGCGCGAAGACCCGGGTGGCGATCTCCCGGAACCCGCCGTGCTCGCCGATGACCTGCCACTGCGGCACCGCGCCGCGCAGCCGCATCGGGACGCTGTGCGTGGCCCGCATGCCCAGCGGGCGCCACCCGCCGGTCACCTCGATCTCCACCTGGTCCCGGTCGGCGTAGACCAGGTCCACCTGGGCGGCCGAGTCGGCCCCCGGGGCGCGGGTGGTGATCAGGAAGGCGTCGGCGTACGGGCCGCCGGTGACGATCGGCGCCTGCCGGTCGACGCGCAGCATCTCGCCGTCGTGCTCCAGCGCCGACTCGGCGGTCATCAGGTGACCGCCCTTGCCGGCCTCGGTGGTGACCGAGCCGAGATACCGCTCGCCCCGGGCCACCGCCGGCAGCACCTCGGCGCGCAGCTTCTCCCCGCCGTACGCGGTGATCGCGGCGACCTGCTGGCAGTGCATGGCGAAGACCATCGCCACCGACATGTCCACCCGGCCCAGCGCCAGCGTGACGTCGACCAGGTCCGGCAGCGTACCGCCGGCGCCGCCCTCGGCTTCGGGAACCAGCAGCCCCAGCAGCCCGGTACGGCGCATGGCGGCCAGCGCCTCGGTCGGGAAGACGGCGTTCTCGTCGGCCTCCCGGGCGTGCTCCGCCGCCACGTCGGCGACGGTCTCGACGGCCGGGGCGTACCCGGCGGGCGCGGTCATCGGGAACCACCGCCGACCGGGGTGCGCAGTTCCTCGACCACGCTCCACAATCCACCGGCGGTGGCGAATGTGGAGTCGACGAGCTTGTCGTCGGGCACGGCGACCCCGAACGTGTCCTCGATGGCGAACAGCAGCTCGATCTCGCGCATGGAGTCCAGGCCGAGGTCGCGCAGGCGGGACTCCTCGGTGATCTCGTCCGCGCCGGCGAACTTGAGGAACGGGCGGAGCAACTCGGTGAATTCGGCGTTCATTGACGTCACCTTTCTTCTCGGGTTTCGGCAGTGGCGCCCGGCGCGTCGACCGGGTGCCGCGTCAGGGTCAGCCGGGACGTCTCGACGACGCGGTCGCCGTCGCAGACGACCTCGACCGGCGCGGGGTGGCCGAGGAAGGCCAGCAGGCTCGCCGAGAGCCCGTACGCCCCGACGTTCGGCACGGCGAGCACGTCGCCCGGCCGTACGTCGGGCAGGTTCGCGGCGCGGGCCCAGGTGTCCAGCGGCGTGCACAGCGGCCCGGCGACGATCGCGGCCTCCAGCGGCGCGCCGTCGCGGCCGTCGGCGGCGTGCAGGGCGGGCACGAGCGGCGGCAGCCGGCGCAGGCCGGACATCCCGCCGAGGTGGTTGATGCCTGACTCCAGCACCACCACCGGCGTGCCCTGCGACCGCTTGACGTCCAGCACGCGGGTCAGCAGCGTGCCGGCGGTGGCGGTGAGGAACCGCCCCGACTCGAAGGCCACCTCGGGGGTGCCGTCGCGCCAGGCGGGGAAGAGGTCGTCCAGCGCCGTGGCGACCCGGTCGGCGAGGTCGGTCAGGTCCGCGTTCTGGCCGGGCCGGGCGAACGGCGCGCCGAAGCCGCCGCCGAGGTCGAGCAGGGTGAGGTCGATGCCGAGCAGGTCCCGCAGCCGCCGGGCGGTACGCGCCGCCGCGGTGAACTGGGCCACCAGCGCGTCCACCGAGTCGACGTTGCTGCCGGTGTAGAGGTGGAATCCGCGTACCGGGGCCGACGGGCGGGAGCGGAACCGCTGCGGTTCCTGTTCGATCCAGTCGACGTCGGCGCCGAACTGCGACGCGACGCCGGTCATGGTCAGCCCCTGGCCCGGGTTGGGCACCCGGTCGTTCACGCGCAGCAGGCAGTGCACTTCGACGCCGTGCGCGGCGGCGATCCGGTCGGCCTGGTCGAGGCCGGCCGGCGAGTCGACGGAGAACCAGCGGACCCCGGCGCGTACCGCCCCGGTCACCTCGGCGTCGCGCTTGCCGGGTCCGGTGTAGAGCATCCGGTCGCCCGGCACGCCGGCCCGCAGCGCCGCTGCCAGTTCGCCGGGGGAACAGATCTCGGCGTCGCAGCCGGCGGTGTGCAGCGCCGCGACCAGCGCCGGGTGCGGGTTGGCCTTGAGCGAGTAGAACAGCCGGCTGGGCGCGGGTAGCGCGGCGACCAGGGTGGCGTGGCTGGCGCGTACCCGGGCCAGGTCGTAGCGGTACGCGGGGGTGTCGAAGGGCAGGTCAGCCACGGTGCTCACCCGCCAGCCGGGCCAGCGCCCGCCGGTCCACCTTGCCGTTGCCGGTCAGCGGCAGGTCGGGCAGCACGACGCAGCGCGCCGGCACCTTCATCTCCTCCAGCTGTTCCCGCAGCCGGCGCAGCACGTCGGCGGGGGTCAGCTCGGCCACCACGAACAGCGTCGCGCCGTCGCGGCCGTCGGCCGGCGGCAGCACCCCGGCCGCGTCCACGCCGTCGACCCGGTACGCGGCGGCCTCCACCTCGGTGGCGCTGACCCGGGTGCCCTTCTCCTTGTAGACGTCGTCGCGCCGGCCGGCGAAGTGGACGTACCCGTCGGCGTCCACGTGACCGTGGTCGCCGGTGTGCAGCTGCGGGAACAGTCCGTGGGCGCGGCGGAAGCGCTGCGCTGTCAGTTCGGGCCGCCGCCAGTAACCGGCCATCACGTGCGGGCCGCGTACGACCAGCTCGCCGCGGACGCCCGGTGGCTGACGCCGCCCCTCGGCGTCGACTGTGAAGATCTCGGTGCCTGGTAGCGCCCGCCCGCAGGCGCCGGGCCGGCGCAGGTCGGCGTCCGGCGGCATGATCGCCGCGCGTTTGCACTCGGTGAGGCCGAACATCAGCTGGACGCTCAGGCCGGGCAGCAGCCGGCGCAGGCCGGCCAGCACCTCCGGCGGCATGGCCGCGCCGGTGTTGGTGAGCAGGCGCAGCGGCGGGCGCGGCGCGCCGGCCCGGCCGAGCAGCCGCAGCAGGTTGATCGCGAGCGACGGTACGCAGGGCAGCACCGTGGCGCCGGACTCGACGAGGGTCGCCAGCAGGCGGCCACCGGTGTCCCCGGGATCACCGAGGCGCAGCCGGGCGCCGGCGACGGTGCTGAGGAAGATCTGGTAGAGGCCGTAGTCGAACGACGGCGGCAGCAGGACGTGCACCACGTCGTCGGGCCGGTAGCGCAGCTCCGACTGGATCGCCCGGACCGCGAACGTGACCTGGGCGTGCGTGGACACCACGGCCTTCGGCATGCCGGTGCTGCCGGAGGTGTAGATCAGGCAGACCGGGTCGACGGCGAGCGGGGCCGGACCGGCGGGCGCGCCGCCGATGGCCACGCCGGACGCGGCGCGGCGCGCCTCGACCGCGCCGCGCACCGGGACGCCGCGGGCGCGGGACAGGCCGGTCAGGACCGGGTCGTCGGTGAGGACCAGGCCCGGTTCGGCGTCGTCGAGCACGTGGGCGAGGGCGACCTCGGGGGCCGGCGTCCGGAGGACGACGAAGACCGCGCCGGCCCGGGCGACCGCGTACAGCAGCGCCGGCAGGGCCGCGTCGGCGGGCAGCGCCACCAGCACCCGGTCGCCGCGCCGGACGCCCTGCCCGCGCAGCCAGCCGGCCAGGCGCAGGCTGTCGGCCCGCACCTGACGGTACGTGAACTCGACGGTCCCGTCCCCGACGGCGGGCGCGTCGGGGCGCGCGCCGGCGGTGCGGTCCAGCAGGTCGTGCAGCAGTTCGGTACTCATCGGGCACCTCCGGTGGCGGCGCCGAACATGGCGCACAGGGAGCCGACGTCGCGCAGGTCGGCCGCTGACAGCGCGGTGGCCGGCACCTCGACGCCGAGCCGGCGTTCGACCCGGTCGATGACGTCGACCAGCCGGAACGAGTCGAAGCCGGGCAGTTCCCGGAGCACGTCGGTGGTGCGCAGGGCCGAGCCGTCCAGGTCCAGGGTGTCGCCGAGCGCGCCGAGCACCGCCGCGCGTACCCCGTCGTCACCGGCCCGCTCCGGCGCGGGCGGCGCGGCGGCGTCGCCGGTCGTGCCGGGCGGCCCGGCGATCGACTCCAGCGCGGCCAGGTGGTCGGCGATCAGCTCGCCGAGCGCGTCCGCCAGTTCCGGCGCGGCCGGCCGGCCCGCCTGGGCCCGCCGCAGCGCCACGTAGCTGCGCGTGGCGAGTTGCTGCCAGCGCGCGGCCTGCCCGGCCAGCGCGGCGGCGGCCTCCGGCGCGACCGCGGCGAGCCAGCGTTCGTGCAGGTCGCGGGCGCGGGCCAGCAGCCAGACGTCGAGGACGAAGCGGTGCAGCCCGGCCACGGTGTCCAGGGCGGCGCCGGTGCGGGTCAGGTAGTTGTCGATCTCCGGGCGGGCCCGGCCGGCCCGGGTGGCGTTGCCGGCGAGCATGGCGGGCACGTCGATCTCCGGGGCCGGGTGCGCCGTCACCGCCAGGGTGTGCGCGCCGCCGGCCAGCGCCGTGTCGAACGCGGCGGCGGGCAGCCGCCAGACGCCGGGACGCGCGGGGCCCCAGGCGGTGTCGTTGTGGTACGCGTCGACCACTGTGACCTCGTCCGGCGCGGCGGCCGTGACGAGGAAGCTGTGCCGCATGTGTTCGTGTTCGTGGTAGGGGCACCAGGGCAGGTCGTACGCGTCGGCGGTGACGTAGAGCGGCTGGCCGGGCGCGCACAGCCGCCGCACCTGCGGGCCGTCGAGCTGCATCCACCGGCCCTCGACCCGCAGGCCCAGCAGGTCGACCGCCTCGGCGGCCCGGTCGTCCGAGGTCGCCTCGACTGTGACCAGGCCGTCCTGGTCCCGGGTGCGGAACCCGTACCGGGCGCCGAGGGCGAGGTGGCTGCCGGACCCGTTCGCGTGGTCGGCCAGCAGGGCGAAGCTCGTCTGGAGACAGTCCAGCGCGGTCGCGTGCAGGCCGGTCAGGATCGGCGTCCACACCGGATCCGTGGTCGGCCGGTCCGGCGCGTTCGGGACGTGGTGGGACATGGGTGACTCCTCGATGCGGGTACGTGGGGCGGGGCCGCCGGCGCGGAGGGTGCCGCGCCGGCGGCCGGTACGAAGGTCAGCTGCCGGCGCGGCCGTCCAGACCGTTGGCCCAGGTGGCGAGCGCCTGCGCCTGCTCGGCCAGCGCGTGCTCGTCGGTGCCGATCGGGTCCTTGAAGAAGAACCCCAGCTCCTCGATCGGGCCGACGTGGCCGGCCCGGTGCGCCGCAGCGGTCAGCCGGGCCAGGTCGAGCACGAGCGGGGCGGCCAGCGTGGAGTCCACCCCGCTCCAGGTCAGCTGCATGGACATCCGGACGCCCAGGAACCCCTCGAACGAGACGTGGTCCCAGGCGGTCTTGTGGTCGCCCAGGTCCGGCACGTTGTCGATGTGCAGCGGGGCCGTGACGTCCTCACCCAGCAGCGCGGGCAGCACGCCCGACTTCGAGCTGAGCTTGCTGCGGGCGTTGCGCGGATCCTCCAGCGTCGCGCCGTCGCCGCCGCCGAGCAGGTTCACCCCGGCCCAGGAGAGCACGTGCAGGGCGCGGGAGGTGAACATCGGCGCCAGGGCGGTACGCAGCAGCGTCTCCCCGGTCTTGCCGTCGGAGCCGGCGAACGGCACGCGCTCCCGCTGCGCCATCATCTCCAGCGCGGGCAGCCGGGCCCCGGTGGACGGGGTGAAGTCGACGAAGCCGCAACCGGCCTGGAACGCCGCGTACGCGACCACCGAGCTGGCCGGCAGCGCCTTGTCGTCCGGGTCGGCCATGGCGCGGGTCAGCGCGTCCAGGTCATCGTACTCGGGCCGGTGGTCGGCCGGCGGCTCGGTCGAGGACACGTTGATGACGACGACCCGGGACAGCCCGTAACGGCTGCGGAACTCCTCGATGTCGCCGGCCAGCCGGTCGACCACCTCGGCCAGCGGCGCGGTCTCGGTACGCGCGTCGTACCCGGTGCGCAGGTTCTGCTCGACCTCGGGCAGGCTGCCGCGCACGGCGGCCAGCACCGGCGCCGGGATGACCCCGGAGTCGACGAGCGACTCGGCCTTCTTCTCCAGCGGCGTGTCGACGATGTCGTGCCCGCCGACCACCAGGTCGTTCCAGCTCGCCAGCGGCGCGTCGCGCAGCATGCCGGTGTCGGTGACGCAGCCGGTCGAGTCGGCCATGCCGGCGCGCAGCGCCAGCAGACCGGTGATCGCGGTGGTGGCGACCGAACCGCGGGCGCCGTTGAGCCACACGCCGACGGGCGCGTCCGTGTCGGGGGACGGGGTCGGGGCGTGCGAGGTCTCGCGTTGGGTGACGGTCACGGGAAGACTCCTTCTCTGGGTGCGCCGGGACGGCGCGGTTCAGCGGGTGAGCACCTTGGTGACGGCGGCGGCGATGTCCTCCATGTCCTGTTCGGCGCCGAGGAAGGTGCTGTGGTGTGTCTGGACGGTGTGGGCGGCGAGCCACTCGGTGTTGGGGTACGTGCGCTCCCGGTGAATCGCCGCGAAGCGTTCGGCCAGCGGCGCGAGCAGCGGCTTCGTCCACGGCTGGAGCAGCCGGCTGCGGTGCAGCGGCTCGTCGGTGCAGTAGAACCGCCGGCTCAGCTCGGCGGTGAGCGCGGCGGCCACGGCGGCGTTGTCCATGCCGGCCGGCAGCTCGTCGAAGACGATCGTGCCCTCGTAGATCGAGATGCGCGTCTGCCCCGCCGCGGGTCGCAGCAGCCGTACGCCGTCCACGCCGTCGAGCAGCTCGCCGAGCAGCCGGTAGTTGTGGTTGCGTACCTCGTGCTGCTCGTCGAGGGTGGTCAGTTGCGCGCAGGCCACTGCGGCGGAGAACTCGTCCAGGCAGAAGTTGGCCCCCTGCACACCGGCGCTCTCCTCCAGGTCCAGTTCCCCCGGGGGCGTCCGGTCGCCGCGGTAGCGGCGCGAGTCGGCCCGCAGCTCCTGGAGCACCGGCGCGAGCGTGTCGTCGTCGGTGACCACGGCCCCGCCCTCACCGCAGGTGAGTACCTTGCCGTGCTGGAAGCTGAAGCAGCCGATTCGGCCGAGCGAGCCGGCTTGACGGCCCTGCCAGGTGGCGCCGTGGGCCTGCGCGCAGTCCTCCACGACGGAGATGCCGCGCGGCCTCGTGACCGCGTCGAGCGCCGGCACGTCGGCCATGTTGGAGGCCCAGTGCACGGCGACCACTGCACGCGGGTCCACCGACAGGTCGAGGTCGTCCGGCCCGACGCAGCCGGTGTCACGGTCGACGTCGACGAGCACCGGGACCAGGCCGGCGCGCAGCGCGGCGGTCGCGGAGGCGGTCCAGGTCAGCGCCGGTACGAGCACCGTCTCGCCGTAGCCGAGGCCGAGTGACTCCAGGGCCACCACCAGGGCGCTCGACCCGTGGTCGACGGGTACGCAGTGGCGGGTGCCGACGTAGCGGGCGAAGTCGGCCGCGAAGCGGCGCTCGAACAGGACGGCGTCGCCGACCGACGGGCTGCTGATCGCCCACCGGCCGCCGGTCAGCACCGCGGAGAGGTTGCCGGCGGCGTCCGGAGCGGGGATCGGCCAGCGTGGCCATGGACGGTCGGGCGGGCGGACCGGCCGGCCACCGTCCACGGCGAGCCGCCGGTCGAGAGGGATGGAGGTCGTCATGCCTTCGACCTTGATGCTCATCGATACATCAGCGGTACACACGCGATAGCCGGGACGGCCGGAGCCGTGTATCGGTGTTGTATCCCGGTGGTCGAACCTCGGGGTATGAGCCGATCCGCATCGCCCGTGGGCGAACCGACCGAACCTCGCGCCGTCGCGCGTGGCGTCTCCGTCGTCATCCCGGTCAAGGACCGGGTGGCGGAGATGCGCCGCCAGCTCCGCAGCCTGCGCGACGCCGCCCCGAACTGCCCGGAGCCGGTGGAGGTGGTGGTCGTCGACGACTCGGCGCCCGCCGCGGCCGCCGCGCACCGCGCCGCCTGCGCCGAGTACGGCGCCCGCTACGTGCGCGGACCCCGGCACGTCGGGGCAAAACGGAACCTGGGCGTCCGGCACGCCCGCTACGACCTGCTGCTGTTCACCGACTCCGACTGCCGGGTGCCGGCCGATCTGATCACCCGGTACGCGGCCCGGCTGCGCGCCTCCGGCGAGGAGGTCGCCGGCGTCACCGGCCCGGTGGTCGTCGAGCCCGGCGACAGCGCGTTCTTCCGCGTGATGCGCCGCTCGTACCTGCTGCTCGGCGACCTGACCCGGCCGCTGCACTACGAGCGCGTGTCCTGGGGCGCCGGGGCGAACATGGCCCTGAAGCGCTCCGTCTTCGAGGCGGTCGGCGGATTCCCGGAGGACTCCCCGATGCCGCTGGGCGGGGAGGACCTGCACCTCGGGCTGCTGCTCACCGACGCCGGCTACGCGCTGCTCACCGACCCGGGCGGGGTGATCACCCACGACACCGGCGTCGCCGACACCTTCCGCGCGGTCGCCTACCGGTTCACCACGTACGGGCGCTCCGAGCAGTGGCTCTGCCTCGCCCACCCGCACCGGCGCCGGTTCGTGCTCAACACCGCCAGCACGCTCGCGGTGACCGCCCTGGCCGGGCTGCTCACCGCCCGGCGCAGTGGAGGGCGCAGTCTGCTCGCGGTACCGGCCGTCGCGGCCGCCGTGATCGCCGCGAAGACACCCGGCCGGCTCGGCGGTGACCGGGGACCGCGCGCGGTGGCCGAGTCGATGGCCTGCGCGGCGATCGAGACGCTGTTCGACGGGGCCGCGTTCGTCACCTCGCTCCGGCTCGGCCGCCCCGACCTGCTCTTCACCGGCTTCCGCGCGCCGGACGAGGCGGACTACCAGCCGGACGAGGCGGATTACCAGCCGGACGGGACGGACTGCCAGCCGGACGGGACGGACTACCGGCCGGACGGGGCGGACCGCCGGCCGGACGAGGTGGACCGGCGACCGGTCCCGCCGGTGGCCGCGCCGCCGGTGGCGGCCTGACGGAGGGAGTCGCAGTGCCGACGACGTTTCCGCTGGCCCCCGGCCAGCAGATGATGTGGGAGTTCATGACCGCGCTCGACCCGGCCCGTCCCGGTGCCGCCCGGCTCGTGGTGGTGGAGTTCCGCCGGCTGCGGGGCACCCTGCGGGTCGACGTGCTGCGGCAGGCGATGCAGGACGTGGTGGACCGGCACGACGCGCTGCGGATGCGGTTCGACCGCATCGGAGTGGAGCCCGAGGTGCGGATCCTGCCGCACGTCGAGTCGCCGCTGGAGTACGTCGACCTGTCCGGCCTGCCGCCGGCCGAGCAGCAGGCCCGCGTCGAGCGGATCGCGTACGCGCACCGCAACGACGAGTTCGACCCCGGCCGGGCGCCGCTGTGGCGGGCCGCCCTGGTCCGGCTCTCCGAGACCGAGCACGTGCTCGCGCTCTGCTTCTTCCACATGGTCTCCGACGGCTGGTCGTGCCGCGTCGTGGTGGAGGACCTGTGCCACGCGTACGCGGCCCGGCTCGGCGCGGCCGATCCGCAGCCGCCGCTGGGCGTGGACCACACCGCGCTCGCCGCGCTCCAGGAGGCGGAGCAGGCCGGGAACGGCGTCGACGCCGCCGCCCGGGCCGCGTACTGGCGGGACCGGCTGCGGCCGGTGGAGCCGTACCAGTTGTTCCCGGCGTCGCCACCGGCGCCGGACGTCGCGCTCAGCGCGGAGGTGGCCACCCGCTTCGCGTTCCCGCCCGAGGTCACCGCGCGGCTGCGCCCGGCCGCCCGGCGGGCCCGCACCAGCCCGTACGTGCTGCTGCTCGCCGCCTACCTGGTGCTGCTGTCGCGGCGGGCCGGCCGGCCCCGGGTGGTGCTGGGCACCACCACGCTGGGCCGGGAGAGCCCGCTGTCCCGGCAACTCGTCGGCCAGTTCACCAACAACGTCTACCTGCCCGTGGCGGTCGCGGCGGACGCGCCGATGAGCGCGGTGGTAGACGCCGCGCACGCCTCGCTGGCCGAGGCCGTCGCGCACGCCACCGCGTTCCACCGGCTGGCCCGGGCGGTCCGCCACGACTTCGCGGCGATCCGCCCCTGGCCGGACAACCACCTGTTCGACGCCTGGTTCCAGTCCGCCGCGTCGGCGTCGCCGGTGCTGCACTGCCCGGGGCTGCGGGTCGAGCCGGTCGACATCACCGCCCGGCCCGCGCCCGGCACACCGCCGCCGGTGGTCGCCGCCGACGTGCCGCCCGAATGCCTGCCCGTCTGGGTCAAGCGGGGCTCACCGATCGTCGTGGTGGACGACGACCGGGCCGGCGGCGTGGTGATCCGCAACCGGGGTGTCTTCGGCGACGACCTCGTCCGTGGGCTCGTCGACGACTACGTCGCGGTGGTCTCGGCGCTCGTCACCGATTCCGGGACCACCCCGGCGGAGGTACACCTTCCTGACGGTGCGTGCTTCCTCGACCACGCGATCGGGTAGGAGTTCCGACGGACCGATCGGAGAGAGGTACGACGACCATGACGGACACCTCGACGAACCAGCACACGACGGAGCAGCCCGCGCCGCCGGTGCCACGCTCGGCCGTACGGGCCCGCTGGTCGGTGGCGCTGCTCTTCGTCATCATGGGCCTGGCCATCGGCGGGTGGTCGGCCCGCGTGCCGGAGGTGCGGGACGCGGTAGGCGTCGGCAACACCGGCTGGGGCCTGGCCAACATCGCCACGAACGCCGGGGAGCTGGTCTCCCTGGTCGTGGTGGCGGTGCTGATCAGCCGGATCAACACCCGCCGGCTGGCGCTGGCCGGGGCCGCGCTGATCCTGGTCAACGCGCCGCTGCTGGCCGCGTCCACCACAGTGGTGGCGCTTGTCGGCGGGCTGGCGGTCTGGGGCTTCGCGGCGAACCTGCTGGCCACGCCGATGAACGCCCAGTCGGTCGAGGTGCAGAAGCGCTACGGGCGGCCCATCCTGTCCACCTTCCACGCCGGCTTCAGCATCGGCATGCTGGCCGGCGGCCTCTGCGGCACCGGCGCCGCGGCGATCGGGATGTCCCCGTCGGCGCAGATGGCTGTCACCAGCGTCCTGCTGGGAGCGCTGCTGGTCGGTACGCACCGCTGGCTGCCTGATACGCCCCGGCAGGAGACGAAGGACGGCGAGGACCGGCGGCGGCTGCGCGACCGGTTCACCCCGCAGCTGCTGCTGCTCGCGGTGATCGCGTTCCTCGCCTCGTTCATCGAGATGGCCGGCGCACAGTGGAGCGCGCTGTACGCAACCGAGGTCGCGGGCGCTGCCGCGGTGCTCGCCGCGGCCACGTACACCTGCCTGTCGCTGGCCGCCACCGTCGCCCGGCTGTTCGGCGACCGGCTGGCCGGCCGGTTCGGGCGGATCCGCTTCGTCCGGCTGTCCGCGCTCGTCGCCACCGTCGGCGTGGCGCTGCCGGTGGCGTACCCCCATCCGGCCGCGGTGATGGCCGGCTTCGGACTGCTCGGCTTCGGCCTGGCGTGCGTGACCCCGACGGTGCTCGGCTTCGCCGGCGAACAGCCGGGCCTCACCTCGGGTGAGGGCGTCTCGGTGGTGGCGATGGGCCAGTGGCCGGGCGCGTTGCTCGCGGCGCCGGTGATCGGCCTGCTCGCCGGCGCCCTGGACCTGCGCAGCGCGTTCGTGGTGGTGGCCGTGATGGCGATCGCCGTGGTGGCGCTGATCGGGCGGGTCCGGGCGACGGCGCTGCCCGGCGAGAGCCCGGTCCCGCCCCGGCCGTGACGGCCGGGGCGGGGGTGGCGCTCAGAAGTCGTCGTCGAAGGTGACCGAGCCGGTCACCCCGACCTGGTACGCCGACACCCGGCGCTCGAAGAAGTTGGACAGCTCCTGCACGTCCTGCAACTCCATGAACGCGAACGGGTTGCCGCTGCCGTACATGGGGGCGATGCCGAGCACTGCGAGGCGCCGGTCGGCCACGTGCTGGAGGTACTCGCGCATGTCGGCCAGTGACATCCCGGGCACGCCCTGCCCCAGCAGGTCCTCGGCGAAGCTCACCTCGCACTCCACCGCCTCGGCCAGCATCTCCTTCACCTGCCGCTCCATCTCGTCGTCGAACAGGTCCGGCTCCTCGGCGCGTACGGTCTCCACCACGTCGAAGGCGAACGCCATGTGCATCGACTCGTCCCGGAACACCCAGTTGGTGCCGGAGGCCAGCCCGTTGAGCAGGCCCCGGGAGCGCAGGAAGTAGACGTAGGCGAAGGCGCCGTAGAAGAACAGGCCCTCGATGCACGCGGCGAAGCAGATCAGGTTGAGCAGGAACGCCCGCCGGTCCGCGCGGGTCCGTAGCTCGCGCAGCTCGAAGATCGAGTCGATCCACCGGAAGCAGAACTCGGCCTTGCGGGCGATCGACGGGATGTTCTCCACCGCGTCGAACGCGGCGAACCGTTCCTTCTCGTCCGGCACGTACGTGTCGAGCAGGTTCAGGTAGAACTGGACGTGCACCGCCTCCTCGAACAGCTGCCGGGACAGGTAGAGCCGGCCCTCCGGGGAGTTGACGTGCTGGTACAGGTTGAGCACCAGGTTGTTGGCGACGATGGTGTCGCCGGTGGCGAAGAACGCCACCAGCCGCGACACCAGGTGCCGCTCGGCCGGGGACAGCTTCGCCAGGTCGGCGAGGTCCGAGTGCAGGTCCACCTCCTCGACCGTCCAGGTGTTCTTGATCGCGTCCTTGAACCGGTCGAAGAAGCGCGGGTAGCGCATCGGCCGCAGGGTCAGGTCCATGCCGGGGTCGAGCAGCATGTGCCGGGTCGGTGCGGTGGTGGTCACTGGCATACCTCGCAGCTCTCGGGGTTCTCCAGGGAACAGGCCAGCGCCTCGTCGTCGCTCACGGCGGAGACCACGCCGGAGACCGGGGCGAGCACCGGCGCGACGGTGGCCTGCTGGATGCGGGTGGCGGGACGGGAACGCAGGTAGTAGGTGGTCTTCAGCCCGGCCTTCCAGGCGTACAGGTACATCGAGGACAGCTTGCCGATGGTCGGCGCGCTCAGGAACAGGTTCAGCGACTGGGACTGGTCGATGAAGGGCGCCCGCGCGGCGGCCAGGTCGATCAGCGCCCGCTGCGGCAGCTCCCAGGCGGTGCGGAACAGCTCCCGCACCGGCGTGGGCAACTCGGTGATTTCCTGCACCGAACCCTCGGCCCGCTTGATCCGGTCGCGGACCTGCGGCGTCCACAGCCCGCGCGCCTTCAGCTCCCGCACCAGGTACGTGTTGACCTGGAGGAACTCCCCGGACATGGTCTCGCGCTTGAACAGGTTGGACACCTGCGGCTCCACGCACTCGTAGCAGCCGGCGATGGAGGCGATGGTGGCGGTCGGCGCGATCGCCACCAGCAGCGAGTTGCGCAGCCCGTGGGCGGCGATCCGCTCGCGCAGCGCCGCCCACCGTCCGGCCTGCGCCGGCTCCGCGCCCCACAGGTCCGGGTGCAGGTCACCCTTCGCGGCCCGGGTCTGCGGGTACGCCGGATGCGGCCCGAACCGCTCGGCCAGCCCGGCGGAGGTCTCCAGCGCGGTCAGCAGGATCTCCTCCTGCACGCGAGTGGACAGCTCCTTGGCCTGCGCCGAGTCGAACGGCAGGCGCAGCGTGAAGAACGCGTCCTGCAACCCCATCAGCCCGAGCCCGACCGGCCGCCAGCGCGGGTTCGACGCCGCCGCCTGCTCGGCCGGGTAGTAGTTGATGTCGATCACCCGGTCGAGGAACACCACGGCGGTGCGGACCGTGGCGCGCAGCCGCTCCCAGTCCACGCCGTCGGCGGTGACGTGGGCGCCGAGGTTCACCGAGCCGAGGTTGCACACAGCCGTCTCGGCGTCGTCGTTGACCTCCAGGATCTCGGTGCACAGGTTGGACAGGTGGATCACGTTGCCCGGCTCGCCGGTCTGGTTGGACAGCCGGTTCGCGGCGTCCTTGAACGTCATCCAGCCGTTGCCGGTCTGCGCGAGCGTGCGCATCATCCGCCCGTACAGGTCCCGGGCCCGGACCGTGCGGACCGCGTTCTTCTCCGCCGCCCGGTACGCGGCGTCGAACGCCTCGCCGTACAGGTCGGGCAGTTCCGGGGCGTCCGACGGGTCGACCAGCGACCACTCGCCGTCGGCCTCGACCCGGCGCATGAACTCGTCCGGGATCCAGTTGGCCAGGTTGAGGTTGTGCGTACGCCGCGACTCCTCGCCGGTGTTGTCCCGCAGCTCCAGGAACTCCTCCACGTCCGGGTGCCACGGCTCCAGGTAGACGCAGGCCGCGCCCTTGCGCCGGCCGCCCTGGTTGACCGCGGCCACCCCGGCGTCGAGCGTCTTGAGGAACGGCACGATGCCGTTGGACCGGCCGTTGGTGCCCCGGATCAGCGCGCCCCGGCCACGCACCCGCGACCAGGAGATGCCGATGCCGCCGGAGAACTTCGACAGCTTCGCCACCTGGTGGTACCGCTCGTAGATCGAGTCCAGCTCGTCGCGCGGCGAGTCGACCAGGAAGCACGACGACATCTGGGTGTGCCGGGTGCCGGAGTTGAACAGCGTGGGGGAGCTGGGCAGGTACGCCAGGCTGGACATCAGCCGGTAGAAGCCGACCGCCTCGCCCGGGGTGCGGGACAGCCCGCAGGCCACCCGCAGCAGCCAGTACTGCGGCGTCTCCACCACCAGCCGCGACTGCGGGTGCCGCAGCAGGTAGCGGTCGGCCACCGTACGCAGTCCGAAGTACTCGAACCGCAGGTCGCCGTCCGGGTCCACGGCGTCGTCGAGCTTGCGGGCGTGCCGGGCCACGAACGCGGCCGTCTCGTCGCCGATCAGTCCCAGCCCGTGCGCGTAGGCGATCGACTGGCTGAAGCTCGCCACGCCCTGTCCGCGGACCTCCTTGTCCACGTACGCGGCGAGCAACCGCGCCGCCAGCTTCGAGTACTGCGGCTCCTCGCCGATCAGCTCCGCCGCGGTCTGGATCGACAACCGGTCCAGCTCGGCGGTGGTCGCCCCGTCGTAGAGCCCGCTTATCGTCTTCGTGGCCACCCGCAGCGGGTCCACCTCGTCCAGGTCGGCGACCCAGCGCTCGACCGCCCGGACGATCTTGCCGACGTCCACCGGCTCGGTGTCGCCGTCCCGCTTGCGTACCCGCATCGCCGGCCGGCGGGTCTCGGACCCGCCGGTTCCGGACGGGGGACTCTCCTGCACGACAGTCATGACCTCTCCTCGCTGTCACCGTCTGGAGACGGCGGGAGACGCCAACGGGCGCGGCGCACGGCCGGCCCGGCTGCTGGCGTCGGTCGTCCCGCGCGACCTCCGGCCGCCGTACGCGGAGGCGTACGGCGCGCTGGCAGGTCTTCGGACTCGCGGGCCCGACCGGGGTCGCCGGTCGCCTACCGGCCGTCGCTTCCCAGGCCGGTGGCCCAGTGCTGTTGACGGCTGTCGTTCCCACTCACCGCTGCGGGGCAGTCCCGGATTCCCACCGGGTTCCCTCTTGCCTCGGCCCCGCCCCGAAGGGCTCGGCCGAACCAGCTGCGGCACCACCATATATGGCGGTGAGGGCTTGCGTGCAACACCAGATGTCGTGTCGGCGTGTCGGAATGATCTCACTGTCCACAGTGCCTACCCCCGATTCCGGCGCGACCCGGCGGGCGCGATACTCGGCGGTATGGGGAATACCGGACGCCGCTGGGCGTGGGTGGCGGTCCTGCTCGTCGGCGTCGGGCTTCACCTGCTGGTGCTGGAGACACTCGCCGGCACCGGGACCGTCACGTTCGTCCCGGCGCTGATCGTGCTCGGCGCGTGCGTCGCACCCGCCACGTTCCTGGCCTTCGCCCAGGGACGGCCGGCCCGCCGCCCGGTCCCCGGCTCCGTCGTCGGCGTCGCCGCGCTCCTCGGCGGCGTGGTCGGCGTGGTCGCCGCCGGCTGGCTGGAGTACGGCACCCTGCACCGCCTCGGCGTCCTGCCGATGGCGCTCGTCGGCCTGGCCGAGGAGACCGCCAAACTGATCGTGCCGGCCGGCATCCTGCTGCTGTGGCGGCGGCACCCGTCCCCGGCGCAGGGCCTGGTGATCGGCGTGGCCTCCGGCGCCGGGTTCGCCGCGCTGGAGACCATGGGCTACGCGTTCGCCGCGTTCGTCGGGTCGGAGGGCAACCTCGGCGCGGTCGAGCGGACGCTGCTGGTACGCGGTCTCACCGCGCCCGCCGCGCACCTGGCCTGGACCGGGCTGACCGCCGCCGCGCTGTTCACGTTCGCCGCCGCGCCCGGCGGCCGGAAGCTGGCGGCGTTCCTGCTCACCTTCGCCGCCGCCGTCACGCTGCACACCTGCTGGGACACGTTCGGCACCCAGCCCGCGTACGTGTTCATCGGCGCCGTGTCGCTGGGCTGGGTGCTGCTGCGCCTGCACCTGGACCGCGAGCGGCCGCCCGCGTCCGGGACGCCGGCGGAGTCGAACCGGGACCGGCCTCATGGTCATCGCCAGTTCGCCGAGGTGGCGGGGTCGGAGCACTTCTGATGCCGCCACCTCGGCGTGATGGAGTCGATCAACCGGCCCGGGCATTGCCGACGCCCCACCGCGCCCCGCCACTCGCCCCGGTGCGTCTCAGCCGGCGGCCAGCCGGACGCCGAGCGCGACGAAGGCGACAGCGCAGAGCCGGTCGACGCGCCGTGACCAGCGGCTGTCGCCCCACCGCCTGGCGAACCGCCCGGCGCCCACCCCGAGCGCCAGGTCCACGGCGAGCTGCACCGCGACGAACAGCACGCCGAGCAGCACCAGCTGCGCCGCCACCGGGCCCGCCTCGGGCCGGACGAACTGCGGCAGGAAGGCCACACTGAACAGGATCATCTTCGGGTTGAGCAGATTCGTCAGCAGCCCGCGCCGGAACGCCCGCCCGGCGCCGCCGTCCGGCCGGTCCGCCGGTGCGCCGGGCCGGCCGGTGCCGCGCAGCGCCCGCAGGCCCAGCACGATGAGGTACGCCGCACCGGCCCACCGGATCGCGGTGAACAGCACCGGGGACGCGGCGATCAGCGTGGCGAGCCCGGCCACCACGGCGGCGACGTGCACCGCCTCCCCGGCGGCGACCCCGAGCGCGGCCACCGCGCCCGCCCGTGGGCCGTACCGGGTGGCGTTGGCGAGCACGAACATCATGTCCGGCCCCGGGGTGAGCATGAGCACCACGATGGCGGCCAGGTAACCCGCGAGCGTGGCCGCCGACAGTCCGAGCAACGGTCAGCCCTCCCCGGCGCCGTCGAGCAGCGCCCGGCGCAGCGCCAGCCGGTGTTCGCGCCGGATCTGCGCCTCCCGGTAGCGCCGCCGGTCGCCGTCGGTCTCGGCGTGCAGCGGCGGCACCGGCCGGGGCTGCCCGTCGTCGTCCACCGCCACCATCACCAGGTGCGCGGTCGCCACGTCCACCGGCGGCACCGCGCGGTCCCACCGGTCCGCGCTGACCTTCACCGCCACCTCCATCGAGCTGCGGCCGGCCCAGGTGATCCGGGCGTCCACGTGTACCACGTCCCCGACGCGTACCGCCCGCAGGAACGCGGTCTCGTCGATGGCGGCGGTGACGGCCGGGCCGTCGGAGTGGCGGGCGGCGACCACACCGGCGACCGAGTCGATCAGGTTGAGGATCCGCCCGCCGTGGACCGTGCCCATCAGGTTGGTGTGGTGCTGGTCCATGATCTGCGACAGGGTCAGGTGCGAGGCCGACGGTGGTCGGCCGGTGAGCGTGATGGTGTCGGGCACTGTGCGGTTCCGTCCTCGCAGAAGCGGACCGCCGACCGGCCGGGGTGTGCACGTCGAGGACACGCCGACGGCCCTGCGTACGACGTGTCACCC